>CADBPH010000136.1 GCA_902796455.1 uncultured Bacteroidia bacterium | reverse complement strand
ATATTCCGTGCCGAAGCAGTGCGGTTTATTTGTACTGGATACTGATCTTCAGTTTTCCTTCTTTCATGTTATCGACTCCATAGTACAACGATCCGTCCCGCAGGGTGAAATAATTCTTGTCCCCGTTGAAAAGGATGGCTGCGTATTTGAGTCCGTCTTCATTTACTTCCTCCCAGGTTGTCTGGATCGGAGTCATGTTGTGGAAAGTAATGGTAGCTGTCTTGTCTGCATTCAGCACGAACGTGTTCTGGAACTGATCCGTAAACGTTCCTACGTATCCGTGTTTCTTTTCGGAGCAGGCGGCTACGCTTACCAACAGTACAATCAATGAAATGATTTTGATAAATGATTTCATATTGCTTTGATATAAAAAGGGGGTATACCCTTAGAATATACCCCCTTTGATGGTTATAATCTGTTCAGATTATTCTGCGTTGGCCTTGATGGTCTTGTATACATGGACGGTGATCGGCTGCGTCTCGATGAAGCCCCAACCGTACTCGACGGTGACCTTCACGTAGAGGTCGAAGTCATCCACATTCGTACCATTGTTCTTGTAGGTCAGGAAGCCGAAGTCGGTCTTCGTCTCGCTGATGGCCTTCTTGTATTCCTCGGTCTTCGCATCGGTGCCGGTCAGTTGAGCAAGGAGTTCTTCCTTCGTCATCTGCTTGACACTGATGGTCTCGTACAGGCTCTGGACCTTACCATTGAGGTTACACTTGATGTTCTTGGTGTCAACAGTGACCTTGAACTCACCATAGTAATCCCAGTAGTTTTCGTAGTCAGAGAACTTACGGTTCTTACCTGTCTTAGGATCCTTCCTCCAGTCAACCGGGTTGATGAGGTCTTCGATCGTCATGTAAGAGCCCTTCTCACCGAAGTCGACAGCGTCGATGAAGTTGTCAGCAGCTTCGCTTTCGATGTTGATCGGACGGATCATCTGAGCGATGAAGTGATCCTTGTTGTTGAAGGTAATCGCAACCGGACGGCTAGGATCGTCGCAGATCAGACCCTTCGCACCGATGTAGGTGTAGAGACCGTTCGTATTGAGCAGGTACTTGCCAACGATGCTGTTCTTGTTCAGCTTGAAGGTGTTCGGCAGGTTGAGCTCTTTAGCGGTATTGTCGATCCAAGCGATGGTGTCGGTGATTTCCTTCAGGCCTGCGCCAGCGGTGTCGAGTTTCGCAACAATCTTCGCATCTTTGATGGTCGCGAGGAGAGAGAGGCTGTCCTTGCTGATTGCGAAGGTGACAGGAACCTCTTCGCCGCTTTCCTTGTTGACAATCTTCTTGATGTTCTTCACCTCAGGGCAGAAGAAGTAGTTGATGGCGGTAATGACACCATAGTCGCCGTCTGCCTGCAGCTTCAGGACACCAGGAGTACCCTTGCCGTCTTCCTTCTTCCAGGTTTCGAAGGAGGAGTTGATGTTGTTGATGAAGTAGCAGCTGTCAGCAACGGTCTCACCGGCGATAGGAGTACGGACGTTGTAGAAGGTCGTATCCTTCGTAGCGTTCCAGTATTCTTTGATATAATCAGCAGCCTGATCCACATTGTAGCTCTTCTTCACACCGGAGATGTCGGAGACGAGTTTGACGAAGACTTTCGTACCGTTGGTCTTGGTGTAGAGGACACGGTGAGAAATTTCCTCGGTGCCTGCGCCAGCCCAGATTTCGTCCATGGAGAGACCCCATCTGAGGATAACGGTAGATTCAGTGGTGGTGTTCGGAGTGATGATTTCCTTCACGGTACCCGGATCGACAACACCGTCGGTGAAGTTAGCGGGATCAGCACCCCAGTCGCTGAAGGTGAAGAGGGCGTGGAAGTCTTCCTTGGTGTAGCCAACAACGTTGTAGAGCTCTTTGTTCATCTGCTCGACAGTCGTTTCAACGAAAGCAGAGTCTTTATCGCAGACGAGTTTGAAGCCAGGTTTGTCGACATTCAGGGTGATCATTTCCTCAGGAATGACCTCGTTCTCCTTGGCGATGTAGATCTTGATGTAAGCAACCTTGACAACGTTCTTTCCGCTCATGAGCTTCACGCGGACAATCGGAGTACGGCCGCCGGCAGCGATACCTTCGGTGTCGAATACCTTGGCAGCGACTTTCGTATGGGCGTCGTCAACGAATTCGATGAACTTGTCCTGTTCGGTCTTAGGATCACCACTGGAGTAACCGGTGAGGATTTCGAAGGTCCATTTCAAGCCGAGGCGGTCGATGTCAACGATTGCATCGCTGGTAGCGTCGTGAGCCTCAACGATTCCGAGGAGGTCGAGGACACCGCCTTCGAGGTTGCGGTCGTAAAGCATGATCGTATCGCAGGTCGGGCGGACGACAGCTTCTTCGATACCATCCTGCCAGATAATGGTCTTGTTGTAAGCCTTTGCGTCGACAGCGTCGAGGTCGGTCCTGTAGTGGACATCTTTGACACCGGCGGGTTTGCACTTCTCAGTGACAGCCTTCGGCTCAGCGATGACGACGTCAGCCAGATCCTTCTGATAAAGGGTAGCGTAGTCGGAAACGACCATCTCACCGTTCTCACGGGTAGCCTGGAGGGCGACGACGGAGATGAAATCAGCGGTGGCAGCGGTTCCTTCAACAGCAACTTTCACCTTGAGGATGCCCTTCTCGAAGCTCTCGAAAGTAGGGGTCACTTTGAGTTTGCTGCTCTTTGCACGGGTGGTCACGAACGGAGCGTCGGCAATGAGTTTGAAGGCCAGGGTCTTCAGGTCTTCGACGTTGACGTTCGAAGGATTGACGTGGTATTCAGCGTAGAGAGTCGGGTTGACGACAGTCTTCGTCTTGGAAGCGGTCCAGGTCTCAGTTGCTTTGTTCAGATCCTTAGAGGTCATTGCGCCATAGGAGAACTGCTCGTAGTTCATACCCTCGACACCGTCGACATAAACCTGAGGGATGAAGACCAGGCTGCGGAGGTTGTTGTTCTTCGGGATGTAAACCGTACCGACGGTACCGTCAGCCTTGGTCACATTGCTGAGGAGAACACCATTCTCATCTTCGACAGCGCTGATACCAGTTCCCTGCCACTTAACGGTGGTAGCCTCGATGAACTTGCCGTCACCGGAATAGAGATCGAAGAAACCAGTCTCGGCATTCGGTACGTAGTAGTTGCCAGTAGGACCAGTAGGGCCAGTAGGGCCAGTAGGGCCGGCAGGGCCAGTAGGACCAGTAGGGCCAGTAGGGCCGGCAGGACCAGCAGCACCGTCTTCACCGACAGCTTTGTAGTTCTGCTTTGTGCCGTTCTTGTACCAGTAACCATCGTTACCAATCGTCCAGACGTCAGCGTCCTGACCGTCAGCACCATTGTTGATGGTGTAAGTGTCGCCATTGCTCAGGGTGATGACAATACCTTTGCCATCAGCCGTTTTCTGAACGCTGGTGATGACGCTCCCGCTGGTGATCTTGGTATTCAGATCGCGCAGCTGGCTCGCCTGTCCGTTGATCTGCTCCTGAAGATCTGCGATATCCTTATCGTAGTCCTTGCAGGAAACAGCCATTCCAGCCAGACCCACGATAAGTGCGCTGGCGAGGAACAAACTTTTGACTTTTTTGTTCATAGCTAAAACAAATTAATAAAAAAATGAATGAATTAAACTTTGTTTCAATCAGTTCTGCCTTAAGCCCGGAGGCGTTCGGCACAGGTTCTAAAATTGGCGTTCACAACACCCGTAACTTCGTTCACGCAATTTTTTACAATGAACAAAGGTAATGCAGTTTTTTTATTTTTCCAATATTAATTCATAAAAATTTATCATTTATGTGCATATTGATCTTGCTCCACATCTTTCTGCGGGGCGGTTTTGCGTTTGGATTGGTTGTGTACTGGAAGAGGTAGTCCTTCATCAGTTAAGCCTTCATAATAATATATGACGATCTTCTTCCTAGGTTTTAGCGCTCTAAGTTACTGAATTTTTTCAAAACTGCAAATATTTCTATAAATAAAAGGTAGAGCAAAATAACTTGCCCTACCTTTATATAAATAATGTATTCAGCGTCTATTTGCTCTGCTGGATGGCAGCCTGGGCTGCAGCCAGCCGGGCGATCGGGACGCGGAACGGAGAGCAGGAGACATAGTCGATGCCGATCCGGTTGAAGAACTGGATGGAATCCGGATCGCCGCCGTGCTCGCCGCAGACGCCGCATTTGAGTTCCGGACGACGGCTCCGGCCGCTCTGGATCCCGTATTCGACCAGTTTGCCGACACCCTTGGTATCAATGGTCTGGAACGGGTCTGCATCCAGGAGCTTGTACCCGAGGTATTCACCCATGAAGGTGCCGACATCGTCGCGGGAGAAGCCGAAGGTCATCTGAGTAAGGTCATTGGTTCCGAACGAGAAGAATTCGGCCGTACGGGCCATGCGGTCGCCGGTCAGGGCGGCACGCGGAATCTCGATCATCGTCCCGAACTGGTACTTGATGCTTTGCATGCTTTGACCCTCGACCTCTGCCTTGACCCGTTCGCAGATCGCTTTCTGGAAGCTCAGCTCGCGGGCGGAAATGGTCACCGGGATCATGATCTCCGGCATCGGGTGCAGGCCTTCTGCCTGGAGTTCCGCTGTCGCCGTGAAAATGGCCCGGTATTGGGTTTCGGCAATCAGCGGGAAGGAGACATGCAGGCGGACGCCGCGGTGTCCCATCATCGGGTTCACCTCATGCAGGGATTCTCCGCGTTTCTCGATCTCTTCGACCGAGACGCCGAGTTCGGCTGCGAGTTCCTTCTTCTTCTCTTCCGTGTGGGGAACGAATTCGTGGAGCGGCGGGTCAAGCAGACGGAACACCACCGGCTTGCCGTCCATGATCTTGAGCGTGCTCTTGACGGCGGCCTTGATGTAAGGTCCCAGTTCTTCCAGGGCGGCCTTGCGTTCGGCGTCGGTGTCGCAGAGGATCATCTTGCGCATCTTTGCCAGCGGCATTTCTGAATTCTTGCCGTAGAACATGTGCTCCACCCGGAAGAGACCGATGCCTTCCGCGCCGAATTTCATGGCTTTGGCGGCATCCTCAGGGGTATCGGCGTTGGTGCGGATGCCCAGGGTGCGGAACTTGTCCACGATGTTCATGAACTGGATGAAGAGCGGGTTCTCGGAAGCGTCCATCGTATCGATGCGTACGTTGTATACGAGACCTTTGGTTCCGTTGAGGCTCAGCCAGTCGCCCTCTTTGTATACCTTCGGGTCCCCGTCGAACGTAGCGGTTTTCTCCTCGAGGTTGATCTTCATGGCGTCGCAGCCGACAATGCAGCATTTGCCCCAGCCGCGGGCCACGAGCGCCGCGTGCGAGGTCATGCCGCCGCGGGTGGTGAGGATACCGGCTGAAGCCCGCATGCCCTCAATGTCTTCCGGGGAAGTCTCCTCGCGGAGGAGGATCACCTTGCGGCCTTCTTTCTGGGCGGCCATGGCGTCCTCGGACGTGAAGACGATGGTACCGACGGCACCGCCCGGAGAAGCGGGAAGCCCCTGTGCCAGGACTTTCGCCTTCTTTTCGGAAGACGGGTCGAGGATCGGGTGGAGGATCTCATCGAGCTGGGCGGGGGATACCCGCATGACAGCCGTCTTTTCGTCGATCATGCCTTCGCTGACCATATCCATGGCCATCTGCAAGGCAGCCAGGCCGGTCCGTTTGCCGATCCGGCACTGGAGCATCCACAGATGCCCTTCCTGGATCGTGAACTCGATGTCCTGCATGTCGTGGAAATGGTTCTCGAGATTCTTGCGGATCTCGTCCAATTCTGCGTAAACCTCAGGCATGGCTTTCTCCAGCGACTGGAGATCTTTGTTCTTCTCGGTCTTGGTCGCCTCGTTCAGCGGGTTCGGGGTGCGGATGCCCGCGACCACGTCTTCGCCCTGGGCGTTGATGAGCCATTCCCCATAGAATTTATTGTCGCCGTTGGCCGGGTTGCGGGAGAAAGCAACGCCGGTCGCGGAGGTATCTCCCATGTTTCCGAAGACCATGGACTGGACGTTGACCGCCGTGCCCCAGTCATCCGGAATCTTCTCGATCCGGCGGTAGGCGATGGCGCGTTTGCCGTTCCAGGACTTGAACACGCCGCCGATCGATCCCCAGAGCTGGTCTTTGGCCGTGTCCGGGAATTCTACGCCGAGGACTTCCTTGACCTTTACTTTGAACTTGTCGCACAGGTCTTTGAGTTCTTCGGCCATAATATCGGTATCGGAGGTGTATCCCTTGGATTCCTTGAGCTCCGTCATCATGCGGTCGAGCTGCTGGCGGATGCCCTGGCCGTCGGCCGGTTCAATCCCTTCTGCTTTCTCCATGACGACATCGGAGTACATCATGATGAGACGGCGGTAGGCGTCATACACGAAACGCGGGTTGCCGGTCTTGCGGATCATGCCGGGAATCGTGTCGGAGCACAAGCCGATGTTCAGGATGGTATCCATCATGCCCGGCATGGAGCTCCGGGCGCCGGAACGGCAGCTGACCAGGAGCGGATCCTCCTTGTCGCCGAAGCGTTTGCCCATGATTTCTTCCGTAGCGGAGAGGGCGGCAGCGACTTCTGCCTTGAGGTCATCTGAATATCCGCCGCCAAGTGCATAATATTCTGCGCAGCATTCTGTCGTAATCGTGAAGCCGGCAGGAACCGGCATGCCCAGGAGGTTCATTTCAGCGAGGTTGGCGCCTTTGCCTCCGAGAAGCTCTCTCATCTTGCCGTTTCCTTCGGCCTTCTTGCCTCCGAAACGGTAGACTCTTTTCTTGTTTTCAAACATCTGGATATGATTTTTAAATAGGTAATTTCAATGAGCCCGCAAAGATAAGATATTTTATCGATTATAACAATTTCGAAGCAATTTCGGACAATTCACTCCGTTCCCCCTTGCGCAGGAAAACATGCTGGAACAGCCGTTGTCCGGTCATCTTTTCTCCCAAATGTGTCAGGCCGTTCGACCACTGGTCCAGATAAGGCTGGTCGATTTGGAAAACATCCCCCGTGAAGACCATCTTGGTTCCTTCGCCCGCGCGGGTGATGATGGTCTTGACTTCGTGCGGCGTCAGGTTCTGCGCTTCGTCGATGATAAAGAAGACTTTGCCCAGGCTCCGGCCGCGGATGTAGGCGAGCGGGGTGATCAGCAGTTTTTCGCTGGTCTGGAGCGATTCGACCTTGAGCGCTTCCTTGCTGGAGGGGCGGAACTGGGACTTGATGACCCCCAGGTTGTCCATCAGCGGGAGCAGGAAAGGAGTCATCTTGCTCTTCTGGTCGCCGGGCAGGAAACCGATGTCCTGGTTGCCGAGAATGACAGTCGGCCGGGTCAGGATGATCTGGTCATAGTCCCTCTCCTGTTCCAGGGCCGCTGCCAGGGCGATGAGCGTCTTTCCCGTTCCCGCCCCGCCGGTCAGCGATACCAGCTGGATATCCTTGTTCAGGCAGGCGTCCAGGGCGAATTTCTGCTCGTCGTTGCGCGGACGGATGCCATAGGCTTCCTTGGCGCGGACCAGGACGATGGCCCCCCGGTCAGCGTCATAGCGGGCGCATACGGGCGCGGCATCCGCACCGTCCGGCCAGCGGAATTTGAACAACTGGTTCGGATAGGGCTCCTTGGAGCACACCTCTTCCCACGGGACGGCATTGTCCTGGCCGTAAGCGATGTGCTGCAGGATATCCTGCGGAACGTCGTCGCGGTACTGGACGACCTTCTGCGCATCTTCCAGTTTGACGTCTTCCACCCGGTCGGTCAGGTAATCCTGGGCGACCATGCCTGCGGCCTTGGCTTTCATCCTCAGGTTGATGTCCTTGGTAACCAGGGCGGTAAAACGGCCCGGATGGTTGTCGCGCACCCAGATGGCCGTGGCCAGGATCCGGTGGTCCTGCGTATCGTCGAGGAACAGGCCCTTCAAGTCTTCCGGGAAGGGATGGTTCGGCTCGATTTTGATGTTACCGAGCCGGTCCCCGATCGGAACACCGTCCGGGCCGAAGAGTTTTCCTTCTGTCAGGCGGTCGATTTCGCGCATGAATCCGCGGGCGTTGAAACTCAGGGCGTCGTTTCCTTTCTTGAATTTGTCGAGTTCTTCGAGGACGGCGACCGGGATGACAATGTCGTTGTCCTGGAATTTCCGGATGGCCTTGAAGTCATGTAAGATAATGTTGGTATCCAGCACGAAAATCTTCGCTTTGCCGGATTTTTTTCCCTTCGCAGGGACGTTGGCGTATCTTGGCATAGCCTAGCAGAATTAATGGCCTCCGCAACGGCGAAAGCCGGATAAACATTTCTCAATCTTCTCCTTCCGATGCCTGGCTGTTGAGCAGGGCCTGGAGAATCAGCGAGATTCCGGAGACATCCGAGGAGGAGATCCGGACGCCTTTCACCTTGCGGGAAGGATGTCCGAGCGGATAGAAGGCGACATCCTGGAGCAGGAGTTCGGCATCCAGGTAATCGTAATCGGAGTCGCTGATTTCGATAAGGGCACCCGGGACTTCGCCCAGTAGGACTTCCGCCGGATCATCCGTACCGTAGGACTTCAGAACGGCACCGATATCCGCTGCCAGTCCGCAGGAAAGGGTGGTCATCCGGCGCAGGGCCGTCATCAGGCCCCCGTCCGCGACCGTGATGCCGGACAGGACGATGCCGTCCTCGACCAGTTCACGCACCACTTCGAAGCAATCGACGAAATAATCCGGGTCGGCCATGTCGGAGGCTTTCCCCAGGTGCAGCCCTGTCGTTTCCGCCAGGACGGAACCGCCAAGCCGGAAAGGACAGGTATCGAAAGGAATGAATATGATCCAGTTGGTCTCCTGGCCGCTCATGTGCGCGGGGCACTGGCGGCGGCGCGACAGACGGGAGCCGGTGGTCCGGAAAGGGAGTTCCTTGATCAGGACCGGTCCGTCCTCTTCCTCGCTGAATACCCCTTCCGTGTCTTCATGGGCATGGTGGAGCGAGGTTTCCACCGTCAGCAGGCATCCTTTTTCCCGGCTCTGTACGCTGTACCGGTCGATCTGGACGCCCAGCCCTTCCGTATATTCCACGGCCGTTTCCACAGAACGGTAGAATGCGGCCATGTTCCCCAGCTGCCCGGCGTCCCATTTCCAGGACGGCCGCAGGGTGAGGTCTCCGATCCGGAAGTGTCCCTTCATCCAGAGGGTGTCCAGCAGGGCGGCGGCGATCCGCATCCGGGTGTATGACTCCGGGTACCCTTCGGGCATCAACCGTTCTTTCCGGAGGGCCGCGGCGACGTCCGTCGCATACTGGTCCAGCCGGGCGGGATCCACCTGCCCGGTCGAACGGGTCGGCTCGGAAGACTCATCAATCACGCTCCCGCCCCCTTGCGGAGGGCAGGGCTGCCCGCATGCGGCGGACAGCATGGCTCCGGGTGTCGTATCCATGCGGATGCCGTCGATGATGTATTCGGCGTTGAGGAACGGTAAATCTTTGCTCATTTGTCCTCAAAAATAAGTAAATTTGGAATCAGTTCAAAAAAATACAGCTTTAAAATGATGAGACAGGAGTATTCAGCCGATCGATACGAAGCCATGCTTTCCGCCTTGTTCGTCCGCTTTCCGTCTGTCCAGCAGGTCCCGATGGGGACGGCCTATAAGCCGGGCCTTGACCGGATGCTGGAGCTGGACGGCCTGCTGGGGTACCCGCACCGGAGCTATGACGTCATCCATGTGGCCGGGACCAACGGGAAAGGGTCTGTTTCGAACCTGCTGGCCAGCGCACTGGCCTCCACGGGCCTCCGGGTGGGATTGTATACCTCCCCGCACATCCTCGATTTCCGCGAGCGGATGCGGATTGCCGTGCGGGACGAGTCGGGATGCGTCCGGACGGAACTCATTTCCCGTGAGGAAGTGTATGCGTTTGTTTCGGAATGGGAAGAGACATTCAACCGGCTGGACCTGTCCTTCTTTGAGATCACGACCGCCATGGCGTTCCAGTGGTTCCGGGATTGCCGGGTGGATGTGGCGGTGATAGAAACGGGCCTTGGGGGGCGGCTGGACAGCACCAACATCGTCCGTCCCGTCCTGAGCATCGTGACGAGTATCGGATTGGACCATTGCGATTTACTAGGGAATACCCTGGAAGAGATCGCGGCGGAAAAAGCCGGGATTTTCAAGGCGGGCATTCCTGCCCTTGCCGGAGTGAAGGACCCGCATACGGAACCGGTCTTCCGCGCCCGTGCCCGGGCGGTGGGCGCCCCTTTGACCTTCGCCTGTGAATCGGAGCCCCGGCTGTGGGCGTCGCGGGAAGAGATTCTTTCCGGGATGGACCTCGGCGGGGAATACCAGCGGGAAAATCTGCGGACCGTCCTGTGCGCCCTGGATCTGCTCCGGGACCGCTATGCGGGGCTTTCGAACGATCCGGAAGTAATGGATGCACTGAAACATACCGCGTCGCGTATGGATTTCCACGGCCGTTGGGAGCGGCTGGCCTCCCATCCGGAAGTGATTGCGGATATCGGACACAATGCCCATGCCCTCCGGCATAATTTCCGCCAGCTGGAAGCCATGTGCGCGGGCGGGAGGCCCCTGGTGATTGTGTATGGGGTCATGGCAGACAAGGACTTGGATGCCATCCTTCCGCTGATGCCCGTGGCTGCCACTTATGTCTTCGCGTCGCCGGATACCCGCCGGGCCCTGCCGTCCGGACAGTTGCTGGCGCATTGCCGCGCCTGGCGGCAGGAACGGGGACTCCCCACGGACAGGCTCTATGACGGAGGCAGCGTCGCGGAGGCCGTCCGGATGGCCATGCGCCTGGCTTCGGAAGGAATTTCTGCCGGGAACCGGGCGAATCCGCCCCTTGTTTATATCGGTGGCAGTACTTTTGTAGTGGCTGAAGCCATCCCGCTTTTTGCCGGATCGCATCCGGCGGAAGGATAAACTCCTTTGCTATGAAAACCAAATTGTTAATCCCTGCCGTCGCAGGAGCGTTGCTCCTTGTTTTCGGCGCCCACGCTGCCGTCCAGACCATGAAACCAGAACCGAAACCTGTCGACAACCGGGGCCATGTGCTCCTCTCCCAATGGCAAGCCTATGCCGAGGCCGAGGCGAAAGACCTTCCTGCAACCCAGGAAAAGATCCTTGAAGAAATCAAGGCGGAAGCCCTTTCCAAGGGGCTGGCTTGGGATTATTACGAAGCTGCATCCCGGCGCGTTTCCGTCGGGGCCTCCCGTAATTGGAAAGTCCGGGATTCCCTGCAGAAGGCCTTTACCGAAGAGGCGATTGCTTTCCCGGTCCCCATCGTCGGGGTGGAATATGCCCTGGGTTACCGGGGTGCCGATGCCGTCCTTGCGCTCATCCGGGAGCGGGCAGAGGCGCTCAAAGCGGGGAGCAACCGGGCTTTCTATCAGCATTCCGGGCGGGTCAGTTCCTTGATGGGAGGAGCCCTGAAGGATGATATATCAGACGATTATTCCTATTCGCTCTGGGCGCTCAGCCGCAAACGCTGGGAAACGGCTTATCCGGAGCTTCAGGCGCAGGTTGCCGGGACTTATCCTGCCGGCGCCTACCTGGAGTACGAGGCCGCTTCCCGCACGCAGGTACGCAAATACGATGATCCGGTGGAGCGCCGCGCCGCCTTGCAGGAGGTGAAACAGCGCTATGCCGGGCGGGGTATTTCCTTCTATGCCGAAGGAGCGCTCCTGCAGATGCGGAAAGATTCCCT
>CADBPH010000135.1 GCA_902796455.1 uncultured Bacteroidia bacterium | reverse complement strand
AGGCCCCTGCGGCCTTCCTCCCTCAACGACTTTCTTCGAAAGTCCCGGGCCGGCCGCCTGCTGGCGACTTGTTAGTTTGGGGATAACTCCCTAGGCCCCTGCGGCCTTTCTCCTTGGGGCCTTGCGGCCCAGTTTGGGATTAATTCGTTAGGGATTGCAAAGGTACAATAGTTTTGAGAATCTGCAAATTTTTTCTCCGGAATTTTACACAAATTCTCCAACGCCCCGTCCCGGCCATTCCTTTTCTAGGGTCTGTTCCGTCCCGGCCGCCCGCGGGCAGCTGCAACATATTACCCTTCATCCCGGTATAACAGGACCGTCGCCCAGACCTGGCAGCCTTCTCCGCGTCCGACGAACCCCATTTTCTCGGTCGTCGTCGCTTTTACGCTGATCTGGCCGGAGTCGGTGCCGAGGACCTCTGCAAGCGTCTCCCGCATCCGGGGAACATAGGCGGCAATCTTCGGCCGCTGGAGCGCAATCGTGATGTCTGCATTCCCCAGCGCCCATCCTTCTGCGCGGATACGGTCCATGACTAGGGACAGTAACACTTTGCTGTCCGCTCCTTTCCAACGGTCCTCCGTGTCCGGGAACAAATGACCGATATCCCCCAGCGCGAGGGCACCGAGCAGCGCGTCGCAAAGCGCGTGGATGGCCACGTCGCCGTCCGAATGGGCGACAAATCCGGCCGGATGGTCGATCCGGACCCCGCCGAGCCACATGGGCAGACCTTCCGCGATGGCGTGAACGTCATACCCGTTTCCGATCCGGAAAGGACATGAAGGGATATTCGTGCGCATAGACAGTTGTGTTTCGACAAAAATAGCGATTTTTTTCTATCTTTGTTTTCTGCGGGCACCTTGCCTGTCCGCAAAAGAAACTATGTCACGATTCAACTGGTTCGGCTCCGAAGAGCACAGGGTGTTCAATTACAAGCCGATGTATTATGACGAAAAAGAAGAAGAACGCCGCAAGAAGTTCGGCAACGTGGACGGTTCCCTGGACAAGAAGACCCAGGACGGGACGTACACGCCGGGTTCCTATATCCGCGGCTCGTTCACGAACGGCAATTATGCACGCCGCCGGGGAGACAGCCGCGTGCGCGGGATCATCACCGTCATCGGCCTCATCCTCTTCTTCCTGGTCATGATCTACATCACGAAATTCTATTCGCTCCTGTAATGGATATCCGCATTCTTCCCAGCAACATCGCCAACATGATTGCGGCCGGCGAGGTTGTCCAGCGTCCTGCCTCCGTAGTCAAGGAATTGATGGAGAATGCCGTCGATGCCGGAGCGTCCCAAGTGACCGTCGTCATTACAGACGCCGGAAGGACGCTCATACAAGTCATTGATGACGGATGCGGCATGGCTCCCGACGAGGCGGTCCTCTGTTTCGAGCGGCATGCGACCAGCAAGATCGCCACGGCGGAAGACCTCGGAAAAATCATGACCTTCGGTTTCCGGGGAGAGGCCCTGGCCTCGATCGCCGCAGTTTCCGAAGTGACGCTGAAGACCCGGCAGGCCGGACAGGACATGGGCTGCCAGGTCGAATTCGCCGACTCGAAGCACCTGGCCTCCGTGGAGGCGGCCTGCCCGGTCGGATCGAATTTCGCCGTCCGGAATCTGTTCTATAACGTTCCGGCCCGGCGCAAGTTCCTCAAGAGTGACAATGTCGAATTCAAACACATCGTCGAAGAATTTTCCCGGGTTGCCCTTACGCGGCCGGACATGGGGTTCACGTTGATCCACAACGGCCGGGACGTGTATGTGTTGAAGCCAGCGAAATCACTGAAATTCAGGATATTGGATTTAATGGGAAAACAGGTGGCGGATGACCTGGTCCCCGTGGAGGTGGAAACCACCGTCGTCCGGGTGGAAGGCTTTGTCGGCCGGCCGGATTCTGCGCGGAAAACCCTGGGCAACCAGTTTTTCTTCGTCAACGGGCGTTTTTTCAGGAGCCCTTATCTCCACAAGGCTGTCATGAATGCCTATGAAAACCTCATCCCGCAGGGCGTGACGCCGGCCTATTTCCTGTATCTGGACATTGATCCTTCGGCCATTGACGTCAACATCCATCCGACAAAAACGGAGATCAAGTTCGAGGATGATTCCGTCGTTTTCCAAATCCT
>CADBPH010000134.1 GCA_902796455.1 uncultured Bacteroidia bacterium | reverse complement strand
TTCGAAGGGGCGACACCCAGTCCGGTGCAGACCCCGCCGATGGTCGTCGAGGAACTGGTGACGAACGGATAAGAGCCGAAGTCGATGTCCAGCAGGGAGCCTTGCGCTCCTTCGGCCAGCATCGGCGCCTCTTGCAGCCATTCGTTTACAAAATATTCGCAGTCAATCAGTTTGAAGCCGCGGAGAAAGTCGATGGCCTCCATCCATTCCGCTTCCCCCTTGTCGGGATCGCAGGCAAAGCCCATGCGGTCGAGGATCTGCAGGTGCCGCTGCTTCGCCGCGCGGAACCGCTCCTGGAAATCCGGCGCCAGCACATCTCCGATCCGGAGACCGTTGCGTGAGATCTTGTCGGTATAGGTGGGACCGATGCCTTTGAGCGTCGATCCGATCTTGCCCTTGCCGGCGGCCGCTTCGTAAGCGGCATCGAGGAGCCGGTGGGTCGGCATGATCAGATGGGCTTTCTTGGAAATCACGATTTTGGAAACCGGGTCCACGCCCATCTCGGCGACGCGGCCGCATTCTTCCCGGAAAGTAACCGGGTCGAAAACGACACCGCTGCCGATGATGTTGGTCGATCCCTCGCGGAAAATGCCGGAGGGAATGCTCCGGACAACAAAACTTTTTCCGTCAAAAAGCAGGGAGTGTCCCGCGTTGGGACCTCCCTGGAAGCGGGCTACGGCAGGATAACGTCCCGCCAGGACATCCACAATCTTGCCCTTGCCTTCATCACCCCATTGAAGGCCAAGCACTACGTCTAATTTCATCTTTAATGTTCGGATTATTCAGGGGGAGGGCAGAAGTAGCTTCGCCGGATTCTCCCTCCCGGGAAGATTCTAGAATGGAAGGTCGTCTCCTTCCGGAGAGGTAAAGTCAACCGGTCCCTGCTGGGCCGGGGCGGCAGCAGGCTGCGCGCCGGGAGCAATGGGATACGGCTGCCCCTGGGCCGGTGCGGAATAATTCTGGAACGGAGAGGTATATCCGCCTTGTCCCTGGCCTTGGGAGCCCGGATTGTCGGCCCGTTTGCCGAGCAACTGGATATTGTCGGCAACGATCTCGGTGGTATACCGTTTGGCTCCGCTCTGGTCGGTCCAGGAACGGGTCCGCAGGCGTCCTTCGACATAAAGTTGCGTGCCCTTCCGGACAAACTTCTCGATGGTATCAGCCAGTCCTCTCCACGCGACGATGTTGTGCCATTCGGTATTCTCCCGCTGTTCACCGTTGCGGTCGCGGTAACGTTCGGACGTTGCGAGCGGGAACGTGGCGACCTTTGTGCCGGTTCCGCCGGGGGCATTTCCATCCAGATATCTGATTTCCGGGTCTTTGCCGATGTTGCCGATCAGCATGACTTTATTGAGTGACATGGCAGTGGTACTTTTAAGTTTTACCTTGCAAGATAAGCAATTTCTTGCAAAAAGCCATAAGTCTATTTGAAAAAGGATGCCATGGCTTTGACGTCGCAGGGCCGGCCGGTCATCGTCCCGTATCCGGAAACAGCCTGGTACAGGAGCCACTCCGTCCCGGGAATGTACCGGGCTTTTCCCTCGGAGAGCCGCTGGCGGATCTGTGCGTTGAAAATGGGGATCCGGTAATTGGCGTCCAGGATGATCTTGGCGGGCTGTCCGGGCCGTTTTTCTCCGGCAAAGTCGTCGGCGGAAAGCTTTTCCAGGGCGGGAACCGCGGCCGGGACCGTGTAGACGACCAGGTCGCATTCTTTCACCGCCGGGATGAAATCTTCCATCGGATCGACCAGGAATCCGTATTCCGGCAGGCGGGCGGAGAAGGCGGCGGCCTTGTCCGGCGTGCGGTTCATCAGGACTGTGGCGTAGCCGAGTTCGGCGGCAGCGACGGCCGCGGCTTTCCCGGCGCCGCCGGTCCCGACGATCAGGGCCTGGGGCTTCTCCCGGTAGATTTTCGGCAGGGCTTCCCGGCAGAATTGGTGCACCTTGATATGGGCGCGGGTGGCGTAGGTCCCGATAAATTCTTGCACAATCCCCGGGAACAGGGTCTCCGCCACGCTCATCAGGATGCCGGTGAAGTCGAAATTGTGGGCTTCGATGCCGTTTTCGCCCTTGACGAGCATGTTGGTGGCCCCGATTTTCAGGCAGGGACCGCTGACGGTGCCTTTGCCTTCCCGGGCCAGCGCCACGGTCCGGGCAAAGGCCGCTTCCTTGAAGGGTGCGGTCACGTTGATGGCTTGGTAATCGTCCAGGAATCGTTGCCAGGACTGCTCGAAATCAGCTCCTTCGATCAGGTCATAGTCCAAGGTGCCGCCGTATGCGGCGCGGAAAAGGGCCGGACTCAGGGAGGTGCCGATGGGGTCGCCGATCAGGCCGAAACGGGGAGTGTTCATAAGCGGGTTCTATGCATGACGCTGCCGGACCGCCTCGTACAGGAGGATGGCGGCAGAGACGGAAACATTCAGGGAATCCAGTTTTCCGAGCATCGGAATCAGGATGTGTTCATCCGCCGCTTCCCGCCACTCCCGGGTGAGTCCGGTGGCTTCCGTGCCCATGACAAGGGCCGTCGGGCCGGTCATGTCGGTGGCATAGTAGGGGACGGAATCCTGTAACTGTGCGGTCAGGATGCGGATATTCCGGGCTTTCAGCCATCGGATGGCTTCCTGGGAAGAGGTGACGGCTGTCTGGCAGGTGAAAACGGCGCCGATGCTGGCGCGGATCAGGTTGGGATTATACAGGTCGGCCAGGGGGTCGCAGCACAGGAGAGCATCCACACCGGCCGCATCGGCACTCCGCAGGATGGCGCCGATATTGCCGGGCTTTTCAACGCCTTGCAGGACCATGACAAGCGGGCGCTCCGGGAGCACCAGGTCCTCCAGCGTCCTGCCGGGGTCATGGATTTGCGCGACAATTCCTTCCGTCCCTTCCCGCCAGGCGATTTTTGCGTAAACCTCTTCGGATACTTCGTACATCCGGCAGTCCGGGGATCCGGCAAGGGCTTTCCGGACAAGCCTGTCCCGGTCTTCTGCGGGGAGCAGGCCGGGGCAGAGAAACAGGGCGGCGCACCGGTAGCCTGCGTCCAGGCAGTGGCCGAGTTCCCGGCGTCCTTCCACGACAAACAGGGACCTTTCACGCCGCTCGCGGGATTTCTCCTGGAGGACGAGAAGGTCCTTGATCTTGGGATTCTTTGTGGAAGTGATGCGCTCGGGCAACATGGCCGGTTATTCCTTCGTCGGCATTTTCTCCGGGCGCATCTGCGGGAAGAACAGCACATCCTGGATGGTTGTCTGCCCCGTCATGAACATGGTGAGCCGGTCGATGCCCATGCCCAGGCCCGAGGTCGGCGGCATGCCGTATTCCAGGGCGCGGACGAAATCGTAGTCGATGAACATCGCCTCGTCGTCTCCGCTGCTCTTCAGGCGGGCCTGTTCCTCGAAGCGCTCAAGCTGGTCGACCGGGTCGTTGAGCTCGGAATAGGCATTGGCCAGTTCCTTGCCGCAGACGAACAGTTCGAACCGCTCGGTCAGGGCGGGGTTGCTGCGGTGACGCTTGGTCAGCGGGGACATTTCGACCGGATAGTCGATGACGAAAGTCGGCTGGATGAAATTCTTCTCGCAATATTCGCCGAAGATCGCATCGATCAGTTTGCCGACCCCCATGGAGGGCTCATACGCAACGCCCAGGCTGTCACAGGTGCTGCGCAGTTGGGCGACATCCATTCCGGCCACATCGACGCCGGCGTATTCCTTGATGGCGTCGAGGATGGGGATGCGGCGGTAAGGGGCCTTGAAATCCACCTGGTTGCCGCCGATTTCTACGGTCGTCGAACCATTCACGGCCATGGAAATCTTCTCCAGCATCTTCTCGACGAACTCCATCATCCAGATGTAATCCTTGTAGGCGACGTAGATCTCCATGCAGGTGAATTCGGGATTGTGGGTCTTGTCCATCCCTTCGTTGCGGAAATCTTTCGCGAACTCGTAGACGCCGCTGAACCCGCCGACAATCAGCCGTTTCAGATACAATTCGTTGGCAATCCGCAGGTACAGCGGAATGTCCAGGGCATTGTGGTGGGTGATGAAAGGACGCGCGGTGGCGCCGCCGGGGATGGACTGCAGGATCGGGGTTTCGACTTCCAGGCATCCGGCTGCGTTGAAGTACTCGCGCATGGTGGCGATAATCTTGGCCCGCTTGATGAAGACGTCCTTGACGGACGGGTTCACGATCAGGTCGACATACCGCTGGCGGTAACGGAGTTCGGGATCGGTTACGGCATCATGGACCTTCCCGTCGGCTTCCTTGACGATGGGGAGGACCTTGAGGGATTTGCTCAGGACGGTCAGTTCCCGGGCATGCACGCTGAGCTGTCCGGTTTGCGTGATGAAGGCGAATCCCTTGATCCCGATGATGTCACCGATATCCAATAATTTCTTGAACACCGTGTTGTACAGGGTCTTGTCCTCTCCCGGACAGATATCGTCCCGCTTGACGTAGACCTGGATCCGCCCGGTCTCGTCCTGCAGTTCCATGAAGGAAGCGGCCCCCATGATGCGCCGGGACATGATCCGGCCCGCGATGCAGACATCTGCAAAGTTCCCCTTTTCCGGGTCATAGCCCGCGGCAATCTCCCGGGCGGTGGTATTTACCGGGTAAAGCGGGGCGGGGTAGGGTTCGATGCCCAATTCCCTGAGCCGCATCATCGATTCTCTCCGTAAAAGTTCCTGTTCACTGCGTTCAATCATTGCCATAGTTGCGTCAAAATTTTTTTCACCGCAAAATTAACATATTAATTCCATTTTTGAAATTTAATGAATATCTTTGTATAATATCGCTGATTATGGCAAAAGAACGGAAATGGATACTCAAGGAGCCGGCTGACAGTGCGAAAGTGGATCAGCTGGCGGCCGAGCTGGGAGTCGACCGGGTCCTCGCTTCCTTGTTGGTCCAGCGGGGTGTAACCACCTTCGCTCAAGCCCGTTCTTTTTTCCGTCCCAGTCTGGATAACCTCCATGACCCCTTCCTGATGAAGGACATGGACAGGGCCGTTGCCCGTTTGAAGCAGGCGGTTTCCCTCCGCGAAAAAATCCTGGTCTACGGAGACTATGACGTGGACGGGACAACGGCCGTTTCTCTGGTCTATTCTTTCCTGAGCCGGCTGACCCCGATGGTGGATTTCTACATTCCGGACCGGTATGAGGAAGGATACGGGGTGTCCATCAAAGGGATCGACTGGGCTGCCGAGCATGGATTCAAGCTGATCATCACCCTGGACTGCGGGATCAAAGCCATTGATAAAGTGGCCTATGCGGCGACCAAGGGAATCGATGTCATTATCTGTGACCACCATCTTCCTGAGGAAGAGTTGCCTGCCGCGGTCGCGGTCCTCGATCCCAAGCGGGAAGACTGTCATTATCCTTTCGATGATTTGTCCGGATGCGGCGTGGGCTTCAAGCTGGTCCAGGCTTATTCCCTTTCTGCCGGGATTCCTTTTGAGGAATTGCGCCCTTTGCTGGACCTGTTGGTCGTCAGCATTGCGTCCGACCTGGTTTCCGTGGTCGGGGAGAACCGGATCCTGGCCCATTTCGGGCTGGTCCAGCTCAACGAGCAGCCGCGCAAGGGTCTGCAGGCAATCATCAATTTGTCCAACCTGGAGCCGCACCATGTCACGATTGACGATATCGTCTTCAAGATCGGTCCGCGCATCAATGCGGCCGGCCGGATGGAGACGGGGCGCCTGGCCGTGGAATTGCTGACGGCAACGGATGACCGGACGGCTTCCGTGATTGCGACGCGGATCAATGACAACAACAACGAGCGCAAGAGCATTGACCGGGAAATTACCCGGGAGGCCCTGGAGATGGTCCAGAGCGGGCAATGCATTGCCGGGGAATATGCGACGATTGTTTACAATCCCGACTGGAACAAGGGCGTTGTCGGGATCGTGGCGTCGCGTCTGGTGGAGGCTTTCTACAAACCGACCTTTGTCCTGACCAAGTCCAACGGATTCGTGACGGGTTCCGCCCGGAGCGTACGCGGGTTCGACCTGTATGATTCCATCGAACGCTGCGCCGACCTGCTGGAGAACTTCGGCGGCCATACCTATGCGGCCGGGCTGACGATGAAAGAGGAGCATCTGCCGGAATTCGCCGCCCGGGTGGAGGCCTATGTGCGGGACCACCTGACCCGGGAGATGTCCGTCCCGGTCGTGGAACTCGATTCGCGGCTGGACTTTTCGCAGATTACGCCCAAGTTCTTCCGGATACTCAAGCAGTTCCAGCCATTCGGCCCCGGGAATACCTCTCCGGTCTTCCTGACGGAGAATGTGTATGACGACGGAAACGGCCGCAAAGTCGGTCCGGCCGGACAGCATCTCAAACTGGAACTGATCCAGGAGTCCCAGCCCTACAACCGGGTGTCCGCCATCGGATTCAACATGGCTGATTTCTTCGAGCACATCCGGGGCGGCAATCCGATCGATATCTGTTATTCGGTTGTCGAGAATTATTATCGGGGCAATTCCACGATCCAACTCCGCCTGAAAGACATGCGGGAGCGGGAGGACGTTATCTAGTCCCTTCCGTTCGTTTCCTTCAGGATTTCCTCAATGACTTCGCCAAGGTTTTTCCCGTCTGTATCGATGGTCAGGCGGGCGGCTTTTTCGTAGCGTTCCCCGCGGCGGGACAGCAGTTCCGAAAGCCGGCCGGCCAGGTCCGCTCCGGAAAGCATCGGTCGCCGGGCAGCATCCGCATGCTCCAGGCGTGCCGTCAGGGTGGGGACAGAAGCTTTCAGGTAGATGCAGTACGTGTGGTCGCGGACC
>CADBPH010000133.1 GCA_902796455.1 uncultured Bacteroidia bacterium | reverse complement strand
TCTATTATTCTTCTACTTGCTTTCCACGTCAAGTTATTGATTATCTTACATATAGAATATACAAAAAGTTTTTGGAACGGACCAACTTTTTTGCACTTCAATAGATAAATAGTAGTTGATAGTGGAAAAAACTCGTTGGAAGAAAGAAATCGGTTATCTTCGTGAAAACACTACGAATATGGACATAGACCTACCAGAAGAAGGCCGCTTGACAGCCGAGGAAATCCGGCAGCTCGTTGAAGGAGGCGAGAACCTTACCGATGAGCAGGTAGAGACCATCAAGGACTTTATAGCCCTTGCGGCCGTGATTGCTTATGAGGGATTGAAGAAAGAAGCCCTGGGCAAAAAAACCGAGGGCTCCAAATAATATCTTTATTATGAACAATGCTATTGAATAGCTTTATTTATAAATAGTTATCCACACAAAAATTGCTAACGCCCTCAATAAGAATTGCAAAAATAACTGGCCCTATATTTTACTTAACTGGATATCGATCCGGTCCATCAAGGGGCCGGACAGCCGTCCGAAGTAGGCCAGACGCTGTCCGACCGAGCAGGTGCAGCGGTTGCCCTCTCCATAATACCCGCAGGGACAGGGATTGCAGGCCGCAACCAGCATGAAAGACGCCGGATAGACGACCTTGGAACGAAGGCGCGAAATGGTGACTTTCCGGTCTTCCAGCGGTGCGCGCAGGGCTTCCGTGACGGAACGGGGCATTTGTGTGAATTCGTCAAGGAAGAGGATTCCGCTTTCGGCCAGTGAGACCTCCCCGGGGAGGATGTTGTCGCCGTTGCCGCCGCCGACGATGGCGGCCAGCGACGCATTGTAATGCGGGGCACGGAACGGCCGCCGGCGGATCAACCCCTCCCGGGTGTCTCCGAGTCCGGCGACAGAGTAAATCTTGCTGGTCAGAAGCGCTTCTTCCCGGTCCATGGGGGGAAGAATCCCGGCCAGCGCTTTGGCCAGCGAACTTTTCCCGGAACCCGGACTTCCGATCATAATCAAATTATGTCCGCCGGCGGCCGCGATCTCAAGCCCCCGCTTGGCGCTTTCCTGGCCGATAATCTCCGAGAAATCCATGTAATCGTTGGCTGCGGCAGGGGTAGCAGGAGGATTGTCTATGCCCGGCAGGTTTCTGGCCAGCAAGTCGGAAACGGGGTCATTCCCCTCCAGGATGCGCAGCACATCCTGAACATGGTGCACCCCATAAATATCAATTCCAGGGAACTCCACGGCTTCCCGGGCGGCCTCCGCCGGCAGGATGCAGCCCTGGAAACCCTCTTTCTTGGCCAGTTCCGCGATGGAAATCGCTCCGGGAATCGTCCGGACACTGGCGTCCAAGCCAAGTTCTCCCATGATGAGAAAACGGCCGAGGCGGGGCAGTTCTTTCTGTCCCGAAGCCGCAATGATGCCCAGGGCGATCGGCAGGTCGAAGCCGCTTCCTTTCTTGTGCATGTCGGCCGGCGCCAGGTTGATGACGATTTTCTTCCCGGGAATCCGGAAGCCCAGGACTTGCAGGGCGGTCATGATCCGCAGCAGGCTTTCCTTGACGGCCGCATCGGCCAGCCCGACCATGTGGATGCCGATGCCGGCATTGATATCCACTTCCACCCGCACCGGCACGGCATCGATCCCGATACATTTCGCTCCAAAAATAGTAATCAGCATTTCCAGATAAGACTTGTTTGCCCAATGATCGCGGATTTGGACCGGATGCACATTAAAAAACAGAAAAAATTGGCCGGATAAAATCTTTGTCTACTCCCAGGAATACAACGGTTTCAGCTTTCGGAGAGACGGACCCCGCGTCACAGCGCAATTGCATATATTCCGGTATTTTCCTATCTTGTCCTGGAAATCAAAAAAAATGGCACTGGAAATCGAACGGAAATTTTTGGTCAAGGGCGACTACAAGCAGACTGCATTCAAGGCAGTCCGCATTACCCAGGGGTATCTGTCCAGCGATCCCGGGCGGACGGTCCGTGTGCGGGTGAAGGGGGAGAAAGGGTTCCTTACCATAAAGGGGCTCGGCAATGCCAGCGGTGTCAGCCGCTTTGAATGGGAGAAGGAAATACCTGTCGGAGAGGCCCGCGAACTGCTGAAGCTCTGTGAACCCGGCCTGATTGACAAGACCCGCTATCTGGTGAAAGCCGGGGCCCATACGTTCGAAGTGGACGAATTCCATGGGGACAACGAGGGCCTGACGGTTGCGGAGGTCGAACTGGCGGAGGAAGGGGAAGCCTTCGAAAAACCCGCGTGGCTCGGAGAGGAAGTAACCGGCGACGGGAAATATTACAACGCCATGCTCATGAAGCATCCTTACAAGGGCTGGAAGTAGTATTCGTGATGTTTTACAGGATTATATAAACAATTAGATATCATGACTATTGAGTGGGATTATATTTTGAAGATCTTCATCGCCGGCGTGCTGGGCGGGATCATTGGATTCGAACGGGAAATCCGGGCCAAGGGAGCCGGTGTCCGCACACACTTTATCGTGTCGCTGGGCAGCGCCTTGTTCATGATCATTTCCCAGTATGCTTTTACGGGGCAGTTCGACCATTCCCGGGTGGCGGCACAGGTAGTGTCCGGCATCGGTTTCATCGGGGCGGGGGTGATTATCTTCCAGAAGAATGCCGTGCGCGGCGTTACGACCGCAGCGGGACTGTGGGTGGCGGCCGCCATCGGCCTGGCTGC
>CADBPH010000132.1 GCA_902796455.1 uncultured Bacteroidia bacterium | reverse complement strand
TGGGTGCGGAAGGCGGCGGCCGGGCGCTGGCCCGCCAGCTGAACGCGCTGCTGTCGGCGGCCAAGGACAAGCCCGAGTTCATGGCCATCGAGATGCTGGCGCTCCGCTCCATGGCGAAGGCTTGCTACAGTACGGACAACATCGGACATTACGGGCTGGCATTCCGCTTCTATACGCATTTCACCTCTCCGATCCGCCGGTACCCCGACACGATGGTCCACCGGTTGCTGTCCGCCTATCTGGACGGTGCCGCTTCCAAGGACAAGGACTATTTCGAGGCGCAGTGCGTCCATGCTTCCGAGCGGGAAGTGATTGCGGCGAATGCCGAGCGGGACAGCATCAAATACAAGCTGGTGGAATACATGCAGGACAAGATCGGAGCGGAATTTGAAGGTCATGTTTCCGGCCTGACGGAGTGGGGCATGTATGTGGAAGTGGAGCCGACGAAGATCGAGGGGATGGTGCCGCTGCGCGACATCCGTTCGGATTTCTATGAGTTCGATCAGGATAACTACCGGATCGTGGGCCGCCGTACCCGCAATGTGTACCGGCTGGGCGATGCGGTGAAAATCCGGGTCAAGGCGACGAATCTGGACCAGCGGATCCTGGATTATGAATTGATAGAGACCGGTTTGGAGGTCCATGAAAAAGCGCCGGACCAGGAAGCGACCCATGCTTCGCGCCCTGCCGGGAAACCGGGCCGGGGGACAGGGAAATCCGGGAGATCCGCCAAGTCCGGAGGCTCCGGCAAGTCAAGGAGATCCAGGTAACAATCTGAAAATTAAGGAACAGGGTCATACCCGCTGCCGCCCCACGGGTGGCAGCGGAGGAGACGCCGAACCGTGAGCCAGGTGCCTTTGAAGGGCCCGTACTTGCGGTATGCCTCCAGGGCATATTGCGAGCAGGTCGGGGTGAACCGGCAGGAAGGCGGTTTCAAGGGGGAAATGCACACCTGATAGAATCGGATGAGCCCGATGAACGGTGCGATTGCGATTTTCCGCAGGGTGCGGAGGAATTCACTGGCCATCTTGTACCTCCATTTTTGATACGCGGTCGGTCACTTCGGTCAGGACGGTTTCCATTGCGCGGGAGATTTCCGAGTATCCCAGCAACTCTTTCGTGTTGTAAATCAGCAGTAAATCGATGCCGTGCCCGCCCTGGAGCATGGTTTTCCGCAAGCGGTAGCTTTCGCGGATCCGCCGTTTCAGCAGGTTCCGGCGCACGGCGCGCTTGAAATACTTCTTGGGAACGGAGACCAGGATCCGGTTGCAGGAGGCCCCGTTCTCGGGCAGGAAACAGTACCGCAGGCAGGACGCATGACCGTACCGGCCTTCTTGCAGCAAGCGTTCGATGTCCTTCTTGCCGCAGATCCTTTCCTGCTTCCGGAATGTATGTCCGGCCTGTTCCATGGGGGCTTATCGTTCCTCCGGCGCTTGGGCCGGAGAGGGGGTTACTGGTCTTTGCGGGCGTCGAGGTACAGTTCGAGGGCACGCGCGACGGAAGGAGCTTCCGGCGTCGGCGCCTTGATCTCGATCGCGATACCGGCCTCTTCCATCGCATGGACAATATGCCGTCCGAATGTAACGAAGCGGGTCTTTCCGGGCTGATAATCCGGGAAGTTTTCGTACAGCGATTTCAGGTCGGCAGGATTGTAGACGACAATGATGTCGTAGGAAGGGATGTCCAGGGCATGCAGGTCCTGGGAAACGCTTTTGACGAATACCGCTGCCTTGAAATCCAGTCCGGCCTGTTCGAACAGGTGGGAAATCGCCTCGTTGTTTCCGGATCCGGAGGTCGTGATCAGGAACTTTTCGTCCTTGTGCTTGCTGCCGATGGCTTCCAGCACGGATTCGGGCGTTCCTTTCCCGTAGAAGATTTTCCGTTTGCGGAACACGATATGTTTCTGGAGGTAGACGGCGACAGCTTCGGTCGTGCAGAAATACTTCATCGTTTCAGGCACTTTCACGCGCAATTCCTCGCACAGTTTGAAAAATGCATCAATGGTATGGCGGGCGGAGAAAACGATGGCAGTGTAGTCGAGTATATTGATCCGTTGGGTCCGGAACTCCCGGGATGTAAGGGGTTCAATCAGGTAAAAAGGATGAAAATCGATGTTCACGCCGAAGTTTTCCTGAAGGGCGGCATAAGGTGCCTGATTCATAGGAGTAGCCTGTGAAATCAGTATCTTTTTGATATCCATAGTTCGTTTATAAAAGTATGGCCGAAGCAATCAGCAGCGCGGCCGGAAAAAGTTCAAGGCCGCAAAGATACAAAAATGCTGTGAATTGACTGCAACCATTCGACAAAATTTGTGTCCTCCTCACCAGAAAGACCAGGAAGAAGAAGAGCAGGATGTAGTATAGGATGTTTCTGATAGTCAAGTCTTCCGCCCCCATGATGGACAGGCATCCGGCCGCCGCGCCGCAGGCGAGGACCGCCACGATGAAAAAGTTGTATCCGGCCCGGTCGGCCGTCTGGTATAAATCGTGGTTGATTTTCCGGGGAAGGGCGGCCCGTGTGAGGATGCGCCGCAGCAGGATGTAGGCGAGGAGAGCCGCGAAAACCGCCAAGGTCTGCATCCAGGCCGGCAGTTCGTTAATGAGATCCGGGGCGTATAACCCGTAGCGGGAGGCCAGCAGGGCTGCGGGAACAACCAGGACGGCGGCGCTGGCACCCCGGTCCCGGATCAGTCCCATGCTGCCTTCCAGGTTGACCGCCTCCTTCCAGCGCAGGATGCTTCCGAAAACATAGGGGAAGACATGGACGAGGCGGCCCAGGTACAGGATGAGGAGGATGACAGAGACGATGGTTGCGATGCTGTTCAGCGGAACATCGGCCCAGGAGACGGCTGTTGCGGCGGCATCTCCTGCCGCCCCGGCTGCCAGCTCTCCGGAAAAGGCTTCCGCCGCAGGACGTACCTGCAGGGTGTCCACCGACGTTATTTCTGCTGAAAGGGGCATGCTCAGTTTCCTCGTTTCGCGTTGTATCCCATTTGCGTGAGAAGGGCCGTCACTTTATCCCGGAAATCTCCCTGGACCGTGATTTCACCATCCTTGGTCGATCCGCCGACCCCGAGCTTGACTTTCAGCGCCTTGCCCAGCTCCTTGAGATCTTCCTCCCGTCCGGTGAATCCGCGGACCAGCGTCACTTGCTTGCCGCCCCGGCCTTTCCGGTCAATGGTGACGGTCAGCCGCTGGCGGGAAGGTTCCGGGGTCTCGGGCTCCGTTTCCTCCTCCCGGGTGAATGTGAAATCCGGGTTGGTCGAGTAAACCACCCCGAGCCGTTTTTTCCAGTCATTCTCTGCCATCTCTCGCTGCGTTAGTTTTTTGCAAAGTTAGCGAATATATTCGTATATTTGTAATTCATATGGGGAAACCTGCCCCTCAAAGGATTGAATATGGAACAGAAAAAGTTTAATCTGTGGAATCGGGCCGTCGCGGTTGCCGTATTTGTAATCGCCTCGGTAACATACCTTTCCACTATAGAGCCGACGGCTTCATTCTGGGACTGCGGCGAGTTCATCGCCTCCTCCTACAAACTGGAAGTGGGTCACCCTCCGGGAAACCCGGTTTTCCAGCTGGTCGCCCGTCTTTTCACCCTATTTACGGACGGAGCCCATGCGGCCGTCGCGGTCAATGTCATGAGCGCCCTGTGCTCTGCGCTGACCATCTTTTTCCTCTATTTGACCATTCTGTTCTTCGCCAAACGGTTGGTCCGGCCCGGTGAAGACGGGAAGTATACGACGGGGCAGACCATCGCCCTGCTGGGAAGCGGTGCCGTCGGCGCCCTGGCCTATTGCTTCTCCGACACGTTCTGGTTCTCGGCGGTAGAAGGGGAGGTATATGCGATGTCCTCGCTCCTGACGGCCGTTGTCTTCTGGGCGATGACCAAATGGTACGAGCAGGCGGACACACCGTATGCCAACCGGTGGATCCTGTTGATTTCCTTCCTGATGGGGCTTTCCATCGGCGTCCATTTGCTGAACCTGCTGGCCATTCCGGCCCTGGTTTTCATGTTCTATTACCGCAAGCGGGAAGAGGGCGTCTATACGTTCTGGGAGTTTGTCAAGATCGGGCTCCTGTCCGTCGTGATCCTGGGTCTGCTGGTTTTCCTGATCATCCCGTATCTGCCGAAGCTGGCGGCCTACGTGGACCTGTTCTTCGTGAATGTCCTGGGCCTGCCGTACAACAGCGGCGCCGCGTTCTTCCTCCTGGCCTTGCTGGCGCTCTGTTTCTGGGGCGTCTTCCGGACATACAGGGAAGGCAAAGTCGTGATCAACACGGTCTTGCTGTGCTTCACGACGATAGTGATCGGTTTCTCCGTCTTTACGGTCGTCGTCATCCGCTCCAACGTGATGCCTCCGACCAACGAGTACCAGCCCGACAACGCCTTTACGCTGGTGCGTTACCTTTCCCGCGAACAGTACGGGTCGACCCCGCTCCTGTACGGGCAGTACTTCGACGCGCCGATGGAGGTGACCCGCTCGAAGTATTGGGCGCCGGTCGGCGGCAAGTACAAGCATGTGGACGGACCGCTCGGCGGCAAGTATTATCCGGAAGGGAAGATGCTGTTCCCGCGCATGTGGAACGGTCTGGACGATAAATACATCTCTTTTTACGAGTCCTACATGGACGGTAAGGGAGTCAAGGTCGAGGGCGCGACGCACAAGAAGCCGACCTTCGGAACGAATCTCCGGTTCTTCTTCGATTTCCAGCTCGGATGGATGTACTGGCGTTATTTCATGTGGAATTTCGTGGGACGCCAGAATGACGTCCACAGTCCCTCTCCCGGCGAATTGTTCTACGGCAACTGGGAGAGCGGCATCGGGCCGCTGGACAAGATGCGTCTGGGCGACCAGAGCATGGCGCCGGCCATGTTGAGCGAAAACAAGGGGAAAAACCACTATTTCTTCCTGCCGCTGATTCTGGGGCTGCTGGGGCTTTTCTTCCAGTTCGACCGGGATCGCAGGGGATGCTGGCTGACCTTCCTGATGTTCTTCATGACGGGGATCGCCATCGTAATTTACCTTAATCAGCCGCCTTATCAGGTCCGTGAGCGGGATTATGCCTATGCAGGTTCCTTCTATGCCTTCTCCATCTGGATTGGTTTTGCCGTCCTGGCCCTGTACGAGATTGTTTCCGGCTGGCTCAAAGGCAAGGGGTCCCCGGCCCTGGCAGGAGTGCTTAGCGTCCTGTGCCTGGGTGTTCCGGTGCTCATGGCTGCCGAAAACTGGGATGACCACGACCGGAGCAACCGGCGGACAGCCGTGGAGATGGCCCGGAATTACCTGGCAGGTGTCGGTCCGCAGGGTATCCTGATCACCCATGGGGACAACGATACCTTCCCGCTGTGGTATGCCCAGGAAGTCGAAGGTGTCCGGACGGATGTGCGCATCTGCAATACGTCGCTGCTGGGAACGGACTGGCATATCGGCCAGATGAAATACGCCTGCAATGACTCCAAGCCGCTGGCCCTTTCGGTCAGCCAGGACCAATACCTCTATGGGACAAATGATTACGTGCGTATTGCGGATTCCCGGAACCAGGTGATTCCTCTCTCGGATGTCATGATGGTGTTCCGGCATCCGGAGGCCAAGCTGGTCACGCAGGACGGCCGGAAGATCGACTATATCGTCTCCCGGAAAGTGAGTATTCCGGTGAACAAGGAGAATGTCCTGAAGTATGGGATACTGTCGGAGAAATTCGCGGATGAGATTCCGGATGAAATCGTCCTGGAGATCCCTGCGGGCAAGGATTACTTGTCCAAGCCGGAACTATTCATGCTGGACCTGCTCTCCAACTATCAGTGGGACAGGCCGATCCATGTACTGAGCCAGGGCGGCGACCTCAACATGGGCATCAAGGATTACCTCATGTACGACGGGTATACCTGCAAGTTCACGCCTTTGAAGAACAAGATCACGTCCACCGATATCGGGAAAGTCGATGCGGACGTGTTGTACGACAAGGTGATGGACCTGTACTCTTGGGAGGATATCGGCCGGGATGACTATTATGTGGATTACCAGAATAACTACACGTTCCTGGGTGTGGTGTCCCAACGGGATGTCTTCCTCAATACGGCGGAGGCACTGAAAAAGGCGGGAGAAAACGAGAAAGCGGAGCAGGTGCTCGACAAATGCGTCCGTGTCTTCCCGGACAAGGTGTATCCCTATGACTCCATCTGTCTGGGCTTCACGCATAACGATATCGTTTCGATTGGAATCGCTTCGTTGTATTATCAGTTGGGGGCCAAGGAGAAGGCATCCGCGCTTGCCCAGCGGATCGGGGAGGAACTCAGCGAGTCTACCCGTTTCTACCTCTCCTTCTATGATTATGCAGAGTCGGAGTTCAAGTTGTCTTGCGACCTGTTTTACTACCTGACGGACATCATGGGCCGGTATGGCGACAAGGAGAAAGCTGACGCCATGCACAGCGCCCTGGAATCTTATATCACGAGCTTTGCCGGAACCCCTGCTCCCGCCGCGGAGTAGGGGGGCTGGCCTTTGACTGCGTCGCGCAGGGCGTGTTTCATTTCGTGGCGGGAGACAGAGACGAGGCCGGGGAATAATAAGGGGGAGATATTACCGGCTGAGACGGACGAAGATGCTTAAAGGGAGGACTTTCCCGAAGCGGTCACGCAGGGCGAGTTCGCCGCTGTCCATCCGGAATGCAGCCGCCGGGGCGCCATCGGTATTCCCGGATTCCGGACTTCCTCCGAGGGAAAAGGCTTCCCGGACCAGGGTTTCCCCCAGGGTGGCTGAATACCCGTTGGAGTAGAGATTCAAGACCATGAAACTGTCTTCCTGCGCCAGGATACCGGCGACGCATCCGAGCAAGTCGAACAAGCATTCATCCAGTTTCCATTTTTCTCCGTCCGGTCCGTGTCCGTATGCCG
>CADBPH010000131.1 GCA_902796455.1 uncultured Bacteroidia bacterium | reverse complement strand
GTGTTCAACTGGATGATCGGCAAGCACCCCATCAAGGCGACGGCTTTCGGCAGCCGCCAGCGCAGGATTACGGGTGACCAGTATGACAACTTCAGCGTAGACTTTGAATACGAGAACGGCGTCCATATGCACAGCATGTGCCGCCAGATTGACGGCTGCGCCAACAATGTCAGCGAGTTCGTACAGGGGACCAAGGGTTCCTGGAGTTCGAAGGATTTCGCGATCCGCGACCTCAAAGGCAACATTCTCTGGCAGTTCGACGAGGAAGCGGCCAAGGCTGAGTTCAAACAGCACAATCCGTATGTCCTCGAGCATGTTGACTGGGTCAACCACATCCGCAAGGGTGAGGCGCATGTCGAAGCCGGCGAAACCGGTATCTCTTCTCTTTCCGGTGCCATGGGCCGCGAGGCTGCGTACACGGGAAAAACCGTTACCTGGGATGAAATCAGTGCATCCGAACTGGATTACATGCCGGAGAAACTCGAGTTGGGACCCATGGATATGTCCAAGTGCACCGTCCCTGTCCCGGGAAGCCCGAAAAAATAGGATCAGCCATGGATAGAAAATCATTCCTCAGAACATCTCTTTACGGAACTGCCGCCCTTGCCATGGGTAGCAGTACCCTCGCTGCCTGCGCTCCGAAGGAGGGCAAAAAAGGCGGGAAGAAAGGGAACAAGGTGACCTTGAACCTTTCTTTCCAGGAAGGCATCGCTCCCGGAAATTCCCTGGCTGAGAAACTGGATTTCATGGAGAACCTCGGCATCGTCGGGTTCGAGCCCTCCGGGAAGAATCTCGCTGCCCGCGTGGATGAGATCACCCAGGCCCTCAGCGGCAGGAATATCAAAGTTTCCGCGATCTGCGCCGGATTCAAAGGGTTCATCCTGGCGGAGGATCCCGAAGTCAAGACGCTGTTTGATACCACGATGCGCGAGATTGTCGCAGCGGCCGGTGCCCTCGGCTCCGTCGGTGTGATCATGGTTCCGGCTTTCAACAGCCAGAAGCCTTGCATGCCGCATACCCTGGAAACCCGCAATTATCTTTGCGAACAGCTGCATGAGTTGGGTGAATACGCCCTTTCCTGCGGGACGACGGTCATTTTGGAGCCCCTCAACCGCAAGGAGGCGTTCTACATGCGCCTGGTGGCGGATGCCGCCGCCATTGCCCGTGATGCCCAGAGTGCCGGTGTCAAGTGCATGGGCGATTTCTGGCACATGAAGGAGGAGACATCCGATTACGGTGCCCTCATGTCTGCAGGCAAGGAGTATCTCCAGCATGTCCACATGGCCAGCCGCGGCCGGCGTATCATGCCGGGCGAAGATGGGGAACTCGACGTCTACACGGATGGATTCCGTGCACTCAAGGAAATGGAATACGATAAATATGTCAGCTTCGAGTGCGGGACCAAGGGCGACAGGGCCACGACCGTGACCAATGCCGTCAACCTGCTCCGTGAGCAGTGGGAAAAAGTCTGAGTATGACGTATCCTTGGAGTCTGATCCTGTGCTTGTTGTTCGTCTATCTGCTGATAGTCATCTACTTGTTCGCAGGAAAAAGAGTATCGTTCCTTTATGACGGAAAAGCAAGCACGGTGGCGTTGGCCATTGTGCTTGTTTTTCTTTTGATCTTCGGCCTGGTCCGTCAGGATGGACGCCCGGATGGCCTGTGGGGAGCGCTGGGCTTTACGGATATGGCCGGTTCGCCGGTCTTTGCCGCTGTCTTGCTGTGCTTTGCCGGCATGACCCTGCTTCGGGCCATTGAGAATATCCACCATTTCTCCCTCCGGCGTTTTCCCATGGCTTTTTCCCATATCGCCTTGTCTGTCATCCTGCTTGCAGGCGTGTTCGGGAAAGGGGACAAACAGTATCTGACGGCCACGGTCCAGGAAGGAGAGCGCGTGGGGATGGCTGCGGACGAAACGGGAAAACAGCGTCCCCTTCCGTTCCAATTGGGTTTGAAGGATTTTTCCATGGAGGAATATTCCCCGCGACTGATGCTGGCGAATGCTTCGACCGGAGCCCGTATCCCCGGTTACCTGACGCTGACGGAGGACTTTACTTCCGGGACGCTGGGCGACTGGGAAATTACCGTGGAGGAGTTTCTCCCCATGGCCGGACGGCTGGCCGACAGCCTGGATTATCAACCCATGCAGCATGTAGGCGCGGAACCGGCCGCCCTTGTTTCCGCCGTCCACCGGACGACAGGAAAACGGGTGAAAGGTTGGGTCGGTGCCGACAGTTTCCTGTTCGGGAAAGCCGTCCTGCCCTTGGACGGAGAACAGGCCTTGGTGATGCCCCGGCCGATGGCCAAAAGCTATCTTTCTGAGGTAGAGATTGTTCTGCCCAACGGGAAAGTTCGTTCGGCCGATATTACTGTGAATCATCCGCTGTCCGTCGGCTCCTGGAAGATTTACCAGTCGGCCTATGATATGTCCAAGGGACGCTGGAGTACAGTCAGCATTCTGGATTGCGTGCGGGATCCCTGGTATGGAGTCGTCCAGGTGGGATTGTGGATGCTGATGCTGGCGGCCCTGGGAATGATCATGTTTGCAGGTGGAATTAAAAAGAAGGCGGAATGAACTGGAATACATTTACTTGGATTGCTATTGCGACATCCCTTCTGTGGATTGTCGGAGCCGTCGTGTCGACCCGTTCCCGCCGCAGGGGACCGGCTGTCGCCATTTCACTGGCGGGGTCCCTGCTGTTCCTTACCTTTATCATCGGTCTGTGGATGACCCTGGGCCGTCCTCCGATGCGGACCATGGGAGAGACGCGTTTGTGGTACAGCCTTTTCCTTTCTCTGACCGGTATTTTCATCTATGCGCGCTGGGGCTACAAATGGATTCTTCCATTCGGAGCGATGATGGCGGTCATGTTCGTCTGTATCAATGTGTTCAAACCGGAGATCCATGACCGGGCCATGATGCCCGCCTTGCAGAGCATCTGGTTCGTTCCGCATGTGACGGTATACATGTTCGCCTATGCGCTGATGGGGGCGGTGACGCTGTTCGCCATCTATTTGTGGATCCGTTCTTCCCGGAAAGAAGTGCAGCCGGAGGAAATGCAGGTCTGCGATGCGCTGGTGCGGATGGGCTGGGGATTCCTGACCCTCGGCATGGTCATGGGTGCACTGTGGGCCAAACAGGCCTGGGGCGATTACTGGGCATGGGATCCGAAGGAAACCTGGGCTGCCATTACGTGGGTCGGCTACTTGCTGTACATGCATCTGCGCCCGCGCCTGAAGGACAACCGGAAGGCCTTCGGCCTGCTGATTTTCTGTTTCATCCTGCTGCAGATGTGCTGGTGGGGTGTCAATTACCTGCCTGCTGCGCAGGATCTGAGCATCCATACCTATTGAAAATGAACCGGTTCGTCGTTGCTCCGGATTCGTTCAAGGGATCTTTGTCTGCCTGCGAGGTGGCGGAGGCCATTTCGCAGGGCATTCTTTCTGTCTGCCCATCCTGTGAGGTCGTCCGGGTACCTGTCGCGGACGGGGGAGAAGGATTGGTGGACGCGTTGACCGTGTCGATGGGCGGCCGGCGCGCGTTTGCCACGGTCTCCGACCCGCTGGGCCGCCCGGTCGCGGCGGAATATGGGATAGTCGGCGACCTGGCAGTCATTGAGGTCGCCGCCGCTTGCGGACTGACCTTGTTGTCGGAATCGGAGCGGAATCCGCTGCTCACCACTACCCGCGGGGTGGGGGAACTGATTCTCGATGCCGTTTCACAGGGTTGCCGTCGATTCCTGATCGGTCTGGGAGGGTCGGCTACCAATGATGGCGGTCGCGGGATGCTGGAGGTTCCCGGCATTCTGGAACGGACGGCCGGAATGGCTTTCCGGATTGCCTGTGACGTAAATACGCCGTTTGTGGGGGCGGAAGGAGCGTCCCGGGTCTTCGCTCCGCAGAAGGGGGCATCTGCCCAGGATGTGGAGGTACTGGAAGCCCGGATGCAGGAATGGGCCTGCGTGATGGAGGAACGTACCGGCGTGGATGTCCGCCAGATGCCCGGAGCGGGTGCGGCCGGTGGTTTGGGTGGGGCGTTTGCGGCGTTCTGGGGCGCGCGTTTGGAGCCGGGAATCGAACTGGTTTTGGATACGCTTCGTTTTGATGCGATGCTGGAGGGGACGGACCTGGTGATTACGGGGGAGGGAAAGGCTGATTTTCAAACCATGCGGGGAAAGGTTGCATCCGGGGTTTTGCGCCGGGCGCAGGCGGCCGGGGTTCCCGTGGATTTGCTGGCTGGAAAAGTGGAGTCTTGCCCTGCGTTGGATGGGGCGGGTTTCCGCCGGATTGTGCAGGTGACGCCGCCGGGGATGCCTCTGGCGATTGCGATGCGGCGCGAGATTGCCCAGGAGAATCTCCGCCGCGCCGCAGGGGAGATTCTCTGAGCATCATTCGTTATTTTCCTGTCGAGAGGTATTCTTTCAGTGCTTCTACATAGTTGCTGAAGGCTTCCTGGCCTGCCGGAGTGATCCTGCAGGTCGTCCGTGGCATCTTGCCTTTGAAGCCTTTTTCAACGGTGATGTAACCAGCTGTGGTGAGTTTGTCTATCTGTACGCTCAGGTTCCCGGAGGTGGCGCCTGTCTGCTTCTTCAGATAGGTGAAGTCGGCTTCATCGACCCCGGCCAGGATGGACATCACCGCCAGCCGGAGCTCCGAGTGTAGGAGGGGGTCTAACTTGGGCAACATGGGCTACTTGTACTGATGTTTGACAATCAGGCCCGTGGCTGCAAGGATGATGCCTGCGAAGGTGAAGATGAACATCTGCTCTTCATTGGCGCCAAGGATAAAGTAGATGGCGACGCCGCCGATGCCGGTTATCCATCCCGCGATTTGAATCACCCGGTTTTTCAGCACGCATCCGCTGATGGTTTCGGCCAGGCCGAAGAGAAGGACGATTTGCGCGGTGAGGCTTGCCAGTACGACGATATTTGCCAAAGCATTCTTTCCAAAGACGCCCAGAAGGACCGTAAACAAGGCGACCGAGCAGGCAAAGATCCCAAAACTTGTCCAGATTGCTCCGCTGGTGCGGCTGATGAAATTCTCGGCCCGGACGCTGTTCTCTCTGTTTTTCAACCAGATGGAAAGCGGATAACCGATGAGCGGCATGGCGAACCACAGGTTGTTCCAGGCTGCATTCCCGGTTGTTTTCCAGAAGGCGTAGACCAGGAGCGAGAATAGGGTGAGCAAGATTCCCCACAGGAGGAAGTAATTTCCGCTGCTGCGGACAATCTCCCTACGGTTGTTGTTCATGGTCTCAGTGATAAGCTTCAGGCTCTCCTGTGCTGTCATTTCTTTGTTCTGTTCCATTGTATCAATTATTTAGCTTGTTTCGCGGCCAAGCGAAGCTGCGCAGTCTTCCTTCACCGCGGTACAAATATAAACAAGTTTATAATATAAACCAAATTTAAAGGAGAAAATTACAGC
>CADBPH010000130.1 GCA_902796455.1 uncultured Bacteroidia bacterium | reverse complement strand
GCGACGGGAAAAGGCTTTGCCATCGGCTCTGCTGCTTTGACGGCCCTTGCCCTGCTGGCCTCTTATATTGAAGAAATCAAAATCGGCCTGGGCCATGTCGGAACGAAGGTTCTCCAGATCGGCGACCGCGTGGTGGATGTCGCTTCTGCGACGATACCGGATATGATTCAGTACTATCAGGTTAACTTGATGAATCCGCGCGTGCTGGCCGGTGTTTTCCTTGGTGCCATGATGGCCTTCCTGTTCTGCGGCCTGACCATGAAAGCTGTCGGGCGTGCTGCCGAGAAGATGGTAATTGAAGTCCGCCGCCAGTTCCGCGAAATCAAGGGGATTCTGACCGGCGAACGTCGTCCGGACTATGCGCGCTGTGTGGAGATTTCCACCAAAGCCGCCCAGCATGAAATGATTCTTCCGTCCCTGGTTGCGATCATCGTTCCGGTCATTGTCGGGATCTGCCTCGGAGAGGCCGGCGTCATGGGCCTGCTGATCGGCGGACTGGGCGCCGGGTTTATCCTGGCGATTTTCCTGGCCAATTCCGGCGGTGCCTGGGACAATGCCAAGAAATATGTGGAAGACGGCAATTTCGGGGGAAAGAATTCAGAATGTCACCAAGCTACGGTAGTCGGCGATACGGTCGGCGATCCGTTCAAGGATACCTCCGGCCCGTCCCTCAACATTCTGATCAAGCTCATGAGCATGGTATCGATTGTGATGGCGGGTCTTACCGTGATGATCCACGGGTAAACACTGTTCCTGATTGCTGCAGCGGGGGATTTCGATGTCAAGTCGTGATCCCCTCTTTTTTGGAATAACCAAAAGAAATGGTTATATTGCATCCTTAATTTTCGCGTCGGCGAAAATACCTTAATACAAGCTGGGCTCCGGATGGCCGGATTTCCAGATGGAAGAATTGGAGGAAAGAAAAGATGAAACGAGTAACAATCCGAGACGTCGCCCGGGAGGCCAAAGTGTCCGTGACGCTGGTCTCTTTCGTGATGAATGCCAAACGCGACAAAGATGGCAACCTCGACTGTCCGGTGAACCCGGAAACCGCGAAGCGGGTCCTTCAAGTTGCCCAGAAGCTGGGCTACCGGCGGAATTTCGCCGCGGCGTCGCTCCGCAGCGGCCATTCCAACACGATTGCCGTCATCCCCAATGACATTTCGAACAAGTTTTTCGCCGGCATTTCCCGTTGCATCGAGGATCTGGCCCACCAGCGGGGCTACACGGTGTTTTTCTCCAGTTCGGAAGAGAATGCGGACAAGCTGGAAAGCGTGATGGATGCCGTCCTCGCCCACAACATCGACGGTGTGATTGTCGCCCCCTGTACGGGAGGCGAGATTGCAATCCGGAAAGCGCTGGATTCGCGGGTGCCGGTCGTCCTGCTTGACCGTGACATCGAAAACTTGACTGGCGACAATGTCGGCAAAGTCCTTCTGGACGATGTCGCCGCCGGACGCATGGCTACGGACCTGCTGATTGAACGGGGGTTCCGGAATGCGGAAATGATTTCGTACACGCTGGGGATCTCGAGTATTTCCGAGCGCGAACGCGGCTATCGGATGTCCATGATGGACCATGACTTGTACGACCATGTCCGGATTCACTACACAACCTATGGCGATGCCGCCTCCGATGTCGAGAAATTCATCAAGGACGGAGTGAAAAGGGGCGTGGACGCCTTTTTCCTGCCGACCTATTCCCTTTCTGCCATGGCCCTCGCTGCCATGAAGAAACTGGGCTTGCGCACTCCGGACGACCTGGCGATTGTCGGATTCGACGAGAGTGACATTTACAGCCTTTACGATACGACTGTAACACACATTGTCCAGCCCCTCAAGGAACTGGGCGAAAAGTCCGTGGAGGCCCTCATCGGCATGATCGAGGGGAAACCGGCGGAGACCATCGTTCTCAAGCCTACGCTGATTCCCGGCGGTTCGACGGACCGTTTGGAGAAATAATGCATTTCCTCACTCAGACCGCAACGGATCCGTATTTCAACATGGCTTTCGACGAATTCTGTCTCGAAAGCCTGGATTATCCGGAACCGGTCTTCTATCTGTGGCAGAATGCCCCGGCCGTTATCATCGGCCTGAACCAGAGCGCATATGCCGAGGTCAATCTTCCATACCTGCAGGAAAAAGGAATCCAACTGGTCCGCCGGGTGACGGGCGGGGGCGCCGTATACCATGACCTGGGGAACCTGAATTATACCATCATGGGCCGGTCGGCCGACCTGCAGGCGGATTATCCCGGATATCTCTTGTACATGCGGGACGCCTTGCGCGCGCTGGGTGTGCCGGTCAGCGTCAGTGGCCGGAACGACATCCTGCTGGACGGGCGCAAATGCTCCGGCTATGCCAAACGGGTCTACAAGGACAGGCTCATGGTTCACGGGACCCTGATGTATGACGTGGACCTGGAAGAGATGACCCGGGCCCTGAACGTCCCCGGGAGTAAAATGGCAGCCGGCGGAATCGCCTCTGTCCGCAGTAAAGTCGTCAACCTGAAAGACAGCCTGCCCGGGCTGCCGGACCTGGCGGCATTCCGTTCCCGTTTGCAAGACATGCTGCGCCAAGGCGATGCGGAAGTCTTCCTGACGGCGGAGCAATTGTCCGCCGTCGCAGACCTGGCACAGACGAAATTCCGCCGCTGGGAATGGAACCTCGGCCGGTCCCCGAAGACGGATTTCTCGGAATCCCGCCGATTCCCGTGCGGAACGGTAACGGTCTCCTATTCCGTTGTGAAAGGCTGTCTGGCGGATGTTTCCGTTGGCGGAGACTTTATCGGCGACCTGCCGGCGGAGCCCCTTGTCAAATCGCTGGACGGCTGTCCCTTCCGGCGGGCAGACCTCCGGGAGCGGCTGGCGGAGGCAGCCCGGCGCGGCATCGGCGTTGAGCGTTGTTTCGATGCGCTTTCTCCGGAAGATTTCCTTTCCCTCTTCCCTTCACTTTCCTGAGGCAGGCCTTCCTCCCGCAAAGTCCTCTGATATTTCATCTTCAGGCCCTTGGAAAGATGCGCGGGAAATTGTATTTTTGCTTGGTTAATGGAATTTAAAAATACTTAAATTATGCAACTTGACGGTAGGCGGGAAAGCACCAATGTGCAAGACCGCAGAAGGATGAGCGGCGGCCAAGTCGCCGGCGTCACCGGTATCGGTGGCCTGATCCTGGCTGGTATCATTTATCTCCTGACCGGACAGGCGATCGACCCGAGCCAGTTGGTCGTCCCGACGGAACAGACGACCAATACGACGGAGTTCACGGCTGAAGAGCAGGAGCTGGCCAGCTTCTCCAAGAAGATCCTGGCCGGAACGGAAGATGTCTGGACGGCTTACTTCTCCCGGAATAATCTCGGCCAGTATACGCCGCCGACCATGGTGCTGTATACCGGAACGACGTCTTCGGGTTGCGGGACGGGCAGCGCATCGATGGGTCCTTTCTACTGCTCTGCCGACCAGTGCCTGTACATTGACTTGTCTTTCTTCAGCTCCATGAAACGGCAGCTGGGGGCTGACGGGGATTTCGCCTATGCGTATGTCATCGCGCACGAAGT
>CADBPH010000129.1 GCA_902796455.1 uncultured Bacteroidia bacterium | reverse complement strand
TTGAACGTCAACGTTTTAAACGAGATCAACGCGCCATATTTATAATCCTCCGTATCCGGATCCTTGTCGTCATACTTGACAAACATCCGGGCATAATAGACCGTTGCCTCATCCAGGCCGGACACCTTCATGATCAGCCAATTGTCCGCATCCAACGTCCCCACCTGCTCTTTCCCGTCGCGCAAGTCTTTTTCCTTTCCGATGAGAAAACCGGTCGACACACCGCTATGATCCGCATCCCCCTGGACATATCCGATCAAAAACGCAGAATGCTCATCGTAACTTTGGACATTATCCGTATAGACAACCGAAATATCATCCAAGGAATACTTCAAACCCAGCATATCACATCCCGCCACCAGGCAGACCAGCATCATCAGGCAAACGATTCTTTTCATTTTATCCTAAACTATTTATCCGCCCAAATTTACGCAAATCTTCCAAATAATCAGGACAATCATCTGAGAATTTACGGCATTCTACTCCAGCAGCCTCCGTTTCATCACTTCCGTTGCAAAAGCCGCGGCCGAATGGACATTCAACTTTGCAAAAAGGCGCTTCCGATACCACAGAACCGTCTCGTCACCGATGCCGAGGCTCTGGGCAATCTGCTTGGACGGCTGGCCCGCCATCAGGAGTCTGGCCACATCCTTTTCCCGTTTTGTCAGGTGAATCGTTCCTGCCGGAGCACCCTCCGCCGGTCTCAGTTCCTCAATCGTCTCATCCAGCACGGCCGATGTCTCCGTGAGTTCCTGCCTGGTCTCCCTGAGCCGGAAGGCAGCTACAATGGCCGCCACGACGAGTGCAAGCAGCAGAATGGCTCCGATTGCCAGCATCCTGGCGTTCCGGTAGAGTTGCCGATGGGCATCGTTCATGACGGCCAGGGTATCGGCCCGTCCGACAGCTTCTTCCCGGGGATGGTTGCCGTAATATTCGTCCGCCCGGGCAAGGAACTTGAGCGCCTTGGCCGTACGGCCGCTTTTCTGGTACCAGCGCCCCATCCCATACATCGCTCCTGCAATGATAAGTGAATCACCGGATTGCTGTGCAAATGCAAGGGCCTTTCCGTATTCGGGGCGCGCCCGTTTCAAATCGCCGTCATCCAGATAGATCTCGCCGATGTTGCGGTGCAGGGTCGAACAATCCTCCCACCATCCCCATTTTTCAAAGAGCTCCCCTGCCTTTCCGTAATAATACGTAAAGCGTTCCAGCGAATCCTGCATTGCATAGAAATTGCCGAGCGTGCCCCAGAGCCGCGCCTGGTCGGCTTCCAAATCATGCCGGTCAGGATCGGACCAGGCCGCCTCCATTTCTTTCAATACCCGCTCCGCCCGCCGGTAATGGACACGGGCACTGTCGTACCGTTCCTTCGCCCAGAAACACTGACCGATCAGGATGGACATGTCGAAAACCGTGTTCCGGCCTCCCAGCTCCTCGGCGAGGGCCATCGCCTGCCGGGCATAATAGACGCATTTGGCTCCGTCCAGCTGCAGGTAGCCCCATGCCAGATTCCGGCAGGCCTGGGCATACTCCGTCTTCTCTTCAACGGTCGCTTCTCGCAGCCGGTCCGGGGTATACCGGGACGTCACCTGCTCCAGGGAGTCCAGATTCCGCCCCCGATGGTCCCCGTAGCCATAGGTAGCCAAAGGAGCCAATACCGCCAGTATCAACAAGATTCGCTTCATGAGCGCAAAGATAACTTATCTTTCGCAATATTTTGCGAAAGAGACCTTACTTAGAGCCCTGAAAGGGCGGCAGCAAGCCTCCTTTCCCGAGGAGAGGAGGTTTGGAGGTGAGGGTAACGTCTGCTAGTTTATTATTATCACGTTACCCCACCCAATTCCCGTTTTCCCTCCCTCGAGGAGGGAAAAAGCTGTCGGCCTTTGCAGGCCTCCCGAATAAGGTTTTTCGCCAAAGCGAAACTCATATTATATTTTGCGTATATTTGTATTCCTAAAGTGCTTTATCATGAAACCCAAATCCAAAATCATCCTTCTCGCAACGGTGATTGCCGCCTTGCTGCTGGCCGTTTTCTGCTTCTTCCGGTTCTTTTTTGTCTTCGGGGAAGGCGTCAAGGCAGGCGAATTGAACCAATTCATGCTCAAAGGATACGTTTTCAAGACCTATGAAGGCCGCATGATCCAGGCCGGATTCCGCAGCGGCGGCGCCATCCTTTCGGGCGACTCCAATCTCGGCTCCTATGTCTTTGAATTCTCCGTCGACAACCAGGCCGTAGCAGACTCCCTGATGTCCTGCAGCGGAAAAGTCGTAGAACTGCACTATAAGGAATACCTCGGCGCACTGCCCTGGAGGGGCATGCAAAAGCAGATCGTAGACCGGATCATTTCGGTCAAGGAGACCCAGACTACCAACGGGTTATGAGAGGGGCAATGACACTCCTGGCCAGCCTGCTGGCCACCGCAACGCTCTCTGCACAAGAGGGCGTCTTTGCCATCCACCCGGCATCGAATCCCGGCGGGAAATGGCTGACCATGGAAGAAACGATCCTTTCCCGCAACGTCTACCCTGCCCGCTATCCCGCAGAACGGAGATCCCGTCCGGAAGGACTGCCCAAAGGGGCCTCCGACATCACGCCGAAAGCCGGAGCAGGATGTGCCTACACAATCGGCAAGGCGCTCTATTACAACGACCTGACCGGCAAGCAGCACACGATTGCCGCCGAGGCGGACCCGGAAATCACCTTCGGCCAGTCCGTCAGCCGGAATGAATTCGGCATCGGAGAAGGGATCTATTGGTCTCCCGACGGGAAGAAGATCGCCTTTTACCGGAAAGACGAATCACGCGTCACGTCGTTCCCGCTGCTGGACATCACGACCCGGACCGGCTCGCCGGTCCCCATCAAATATCCGATGAACGGGATGCAATCCGAAGAGATCCGGCTGGGAATTTTCAACCTGGCCGACTCCACCACGGTTTATGTCCAGGCGGATGATTTCGGATACGACCGGTACCTAACCAACATCAGCTGGTCCCCGGACGGGGAAAATGTATTCATCCAGGTCCTGGACCGGAGCCAGAAACACATGCGGCTCAACATGTACCGGGCATCGGACGGATCGTTTGTCAGGACCCTGCTCACGGAAAACAATCCCCGGTACATCGAGCCCTCCGACCCGGTCCGTTTCCTCGGACAGACCGGCTTTTTCCTCTACCGGACGGACAACCGGGACGGATACCGGAACCTGTACCTGTGCGATACCCTGGGCGGTATCCGCCGGCTGACGGCTGTCGATGCCGATGTCGCTTACCTGGCCGACAACGGGAAATCCGTCTTCTACACGTCTGCCGAGATTTCACCCGTCGAAAACCACCTGTTCCGGATCGACGTCTCCCCCGCCCGCGGGAAGAAAGCCGGCCGGCTGGACAAAGTGACCTTCGGGAAACCGGTGCAACTGACTGCCGGAGAAGGCTGGCATTCCGTTTCGATGAATGCGGATTGCACCGAATTCGTCGACCGGTACAGCAGCTTCAACGTCCCGGGGATCACGGTAAGAAAGCGCGTGGACGGCAGCAAGGTGGACACCTTGCTCGTCAGTGCAAACCCGCTCGAAGGCTATGCCACGCCGGAAATGGTGCTCGGAACGGTCCGCAGTGCCGACGGGAAGTATGATAACTGGTACCGCCTGTACAAACCGGTCGGTTTCGACCCGGCCAAAAAGTACCCGGTTATCGTTTATGTCTACGGCGGGCCGCACTCCCAGATGGTCCAGGATTCCTGGCTCGGAGGGATCCGGATGTGGGAAATGTATATGGCCCAGCGTGGCTATGTCGTTTATGTCCAGGACAATCGCGGGACCTCCAACCGGGGCGCCGAATATGAGAAAGCCATCCACCGGCGCTGCGGCCAGGCGGAGATGGAGGACCAGATGGAAGGCATCCGGATGCTGACTTCCCTGCCCTGGGTGGATTCAGACCGCATCGGGGTGCATGGATGGAGTTATGGCGGATTCATGACCATTTCCCTGATGACCCACTACCCCGAAACCTTCAAGGTCGGCGTGGCCGGCGGACCGGTCATCGACTGGAAATGGTATGAAATCATGTACGGAGAACGCTACATGGAGACGGAAGCCACGAATCCGGAAGGATTTGCCCAGACCAGCCTCATCGGCCAGGCAGCCAACCTGAAAGGGAAACTCCTGATCTGCCAGGGCGCGATTGACAACACCGTCGTATGGGAGCACAGCCTGAGTTTCGTGCAAAAATGCATTGAAGAGAATGTCCAGGTCGATTATTTCCCCTACCCCCTGTCCGAACACAATGTTTACGGAAGGTGGCGGGTCCATCTGATGGACAAAGTCACGATGTATTTCGAAGATTACCTGTAACGGGCCGTCGCCGCCGCCACATCGGCGGCGGCTTTTGCAAAGTCCTCGCCCTGAGACGCATACAAGACGCCGCGGGAGGAATTGATCAGCAGGCCGCCTTTGGCGTTCTTCCCAGCTTCGATGACTTCCTGCGCGGAACCGCCCTGCGCCCCGACGCCGGGGACCAGCAGGAAATGGTCCGGGCAGAAGGAGCGGATTTCACGCAGATGGTCCGCACGGGTAGCTCCGACGACAAACATCATGTTCTCAGGAGTTGACACGGTCATCATCCGCTCGATCACCCGCCGGTACAGGGGCGGTTCCCCTGCGGAAGACAACTGGAAATCCGCCGCGGACGGATTGGACGAAAGCGCCACCACAATCGCGAACTTTCCGGGATACTCCAGGAAGGGCAGTACCGTGTCCGTCCCCATATAGGGAGAAAGGGTCACGGCGTCGAAGTCCATGAGTTCGAAATAGGTCCGGGCATACATTTTAGCCGTATTGCCGATATCGCCGCGCTTCGCATCCGCAATAATGAACATTTCAGGATGGTGCTCCCGGATATAGCCGACCGTGCAGTCCAACACCCGCATGCCCTCCAGCCCAAGGCTCTCATAAAAAGCGACATTCGGCTTGAAGGCGACACAATACGGAGCGGTCGCATCAATGATTGCTTTGTTGAAATCGATAATCGAACGGGGCTTCCCCCCGAACAGGAAACCATTCA
>CADBPH010000128.1 GCA_902796455.1 uncultured Bacteroidia bacterium | reverse complement strand
TGTAGGCGATGTAGGATGCCCATCCGGCATCCATCGCCAGTTCGCCGAGGGCGCGCATGATTTTTCCGGTGGAGGTGTTCTCCCGGACGACCGGGTTGATTTGCAGGAGTTTTTTCATGTCATTTTCCTCCGATGACATATTCCGTCACACGAGGCAAAAAGCGGCGCAGCAGCAGGTAAATGCCGGTCAGCAGCGCCAGGACGGCTACTGCGCTGGCCAGATAGACCATCACCCAGGCGAACCCGCTTTGCGGATCGAGCACCTGCGAGAGGAATTTCTTGATGCCGATGAGTGGCAGGTAATGGTATAGATAGATGAAGAAACACCAGGCCCGCCATCTCGGGTCGATGCCCGTGCGAAGCGCCCTGACGGCTTTCGCTGCCCCCCAGACACAGATCGGGAGACCGGCCAGGACGGACAACGAGGTAGCCCGTCCGCCTTCCTTGCTGGCGAGGATGAAAGCACCGATGTACATGATAAGCAGGTAAGGCGCTTTTACGCAGTCCGCTTCGACGTCTTCCTGTAAAATCGCCAGTCCGGCACCGAGGATGAAGAAGAAATTGTTCCATGGGGTCTGCATCCCGAAAAGCCAGAGCAGCCCGACGGCCAGGACGGCCCAGAACCGGCCGTAGCGTACCAGCAGCCAGATGAGCGGCGCCGTGAGCACGGCGATCATCAGGTCGCGGATGAACCAGAGGGACAGGTTCACCGGACCGGTCCAAAGCACGAACAGGGGATCCTTCAGCCGGTCTCCGAAATAGCCGCTGACCAAGGAAGGGGCGTGCCACCCGGCCAGGTAGTAGAATCCGAAGGCGAAGGCATTGGCAATGAGGTAGGGAATGAGCAGGGAGAAAATCCGCTTCTTCCATTTTCCCAGGAAGAAGCCGGCATCCGGCCGCTCCGGCGTCCTGTAGAAGAACAAATAGCCGGAGAGCGCAAAAAACAGCGGAACGCAGACTTCAGTCAGTACCATTATCCCGCGGCTGGCCGGGTCCATCGTCGCATGCCGCAGGACGATACCCACCGTCAGGCCGATCTTCAGTATGTCCACCCAGGCGGCGTCTTTTTTTACTCCATCAGGTCTTGAAAGCACTTCTCCCATTGTTTCATTACGTTTTCTTCAGAATAAGTCACCGTTACCTCCTGTGCGCAAACACTCATCCGCGTACGCAAGTCTTTGTCACGCATCAGGCGCTCCATCGCCCGGGCAAGGGCCGGAACGTCGCCTTCCGGCACAATCAGCCCGTTCTCTCCGTCGCGGATGATGTCCTTCGGTCCGCACTGGAAGTCGAAGCAGACCCCGGGCGCCCCGCAGGCCATCGCCTCGATCAGTACCATGGGAAGCCCTTCATAGTGCGAACTCATGACAAGAAAAGCGCTGGAGGCGTACTCATTGAAAATATGCTTCGTCGGCCGGTTGATCCGTGCCGATCCGGCGATGCCGAGGTCTTCGGCCATCTGCCGGAGCATCGGCTCCCATTCCCCTTGCCCGAAAATGTCCAGCTTCCAGTCGGCACGCAGGTCCTCCGCCAGCATCGCCCATGCCTGCAGCAGACGGTCGAAGCCCTTCTGGTAGTCGAGCCGGCCGACTGCAATCACGCGCCGGGAGGCGTCGTCGTGCCATACGTCGGGGATCTGCAGGGCGGCGTTGGGAATGACCTGCAGGTTCGGCAGGGCGCCCCAGTAGCCCGCATCTTCGCGGGTCAGGGCAACGAACCGGTCGAACCGGCGGACGATCCGCCCGTCCTGCCAGGTCCGGAAACGGTCAGCCAGCCCCAGCAGGCCGCTTCTCCCATATTGTCGACGAAAAAAACGACAGAAGTGCAGTTCCAGCACCTTCTTGCTGCCGTCGCGGATCAAGGGAATGAAGGACGACTCCGATGGATACAACGACACCACGATGTCTGCCTTCTCCCGAAGCAGCAGTTCCGTCAGGGCTTTCCGATGCCGCCGGCGCTTACGGAAATAGCTGAGAATCTTCGCAATCGGGGCGCGGTCGTTGTCCACCGAATAGTTGATGCCCAAGTCGGTCATCCGTACCTTTTCCGGAAAGGCGTAGAACGGCGGCCGATCCTGCTGGTCGGTGGTGACGACCGCGACCTCGTATCCGTCCCGTTCCGAAAGCCAG
>CADBPH010000127.1 GCA_902796455.1 uncultured Bacteroidia bacterium | reverse complement strand
CGCGGCGGGAGCTGTCGCCGTGACATTCTGCTCCTACAACATGCAGATCCTGCAAGTAGGCCACAACTCCAAAATGCTGGCCCTGGCATACATGCCCTGGGTGCTGGCCGCCGTCGTTTTCACTTACCGGAAAGCCTTGCGGGACGAGGCGCACTCCTGGAAAGAATGGCTGCCTGCCACCCTATTCGGCGCAGCCCTTTTCGCATTTGCCCTGGCAGCTCAAATCAAGGCGAACCACGTCCAGATTACCTATTACCTCGCGATCATCATTTTCAGCTATGTCCTGGTCCTGGTCATCTGGCTGCTCACCGATCCCGACCGGCGGAAAAAATTCGGCCGGTTCATCGCGGCTTCCGCGCTGCTGCTGGTTCTCGGCGTGACCGGCATCGCAACCAATGCCAACCGGCTGATCCCGACCTGGTCATACTCCAAACAGACCATGCGGGGCGGTTCGGAACTATCCGCGGATGCTGACGGCGCCAAGACCAAGGGACTTGACCTGGATTATGCCACCGCCTGGTCTTATGGTTGGGAAGAATTGCCCAATCTGATGATTCCCAATTACAACGGCGGTTCCTCCGCCGGCTCGCTGCCGATGGACTCCGAAACAGTCCAGCTGCTTCGGAATGCCGGGCAGCCCAACCTCCGGCAGATTGCCAAGAGCCTGCCGCTCTACTGGGGGCCCCAGCCATTCACCGCAGGACCGATGTACATGGGAGCCATCACCCTGTTCCTGTTTTTCCTTGCCCTGTGCCTGTATAAAGGGAAAGAAAAATGGTGGATCCTCATTCCGACCGTAATCGGCGTCCTGCTCGCCCTGGGAAATCATTTCCTGCCTTTCACCAAGTTCTGGTACGATCACATGCCGTTCTACAGCAAGTTCCGGACGGTCTCCATGGCCCTGGTCATCCTGCAAGTCACCCTGCCGGCGCTCGGGTTCCTTGTCCTGGACAGAATCGTGAAAGGAAGCTACGAACGGAAAGAATTCCTCCGCAGCACCGGCATTGCCTTTGCGCTGACCGGCGGATTCTGCTTGCTGTGCTGGCTGTTCCCGTCCATCGCCGGCGATTTCTCCTCGGCTTCTGACGCCGGCATGCAGGATATCCTGGCCGACGCCCTCCGGGCCGACCGGGCCATGCTGCTGCGCCGGGATGCGCTGACCTCATTGATTTTCATTGCCCTGACTGCACTTCTGCTGTACTGGGCCTGCCTGCCTCGCGCTGAAAAAGAGGCGGCTTCCGCGGGTCGCCGGCAGATTGCCGCCATGGCGATCGGCGTGCTGGTCGTCCTGAACATGTTTACGGTAGGCAAACGGTATTTGAATAAAGATCACTTCTTTACGCCGACTGAACAGCGCAACCTGTTTACCGCAAGGACCGTCGACAAGCAGATCCTTCAGGATCCCCTGCCGAGCTACCGGGTGCTGGATTTCACGTCCAATATTTTCAACGACTCCTTTGCCAGCTATTACCACAAGAATATCGGCGGCTATTCCCCGGTCAAGCTCCAACGTTACCAGGACCTGATCGACCGGTATATTTCCCCGGAAGTGAATCGGATTGTCAGTGCGCTTCAATCCGCTGCCACCATCCAGGATTTCAAGGAGAACCAGCCGGAAATCCCCATCATTTCCATGCTCAACGGGAAGTATTTCATCATTGGAGCGGAAGCAGATCCGTTAACGAATGAAAAAGCATTCGGAAACGCCTGGTTCACGGATACTTGCGCAGTCGCTTCAACGCCCGCTGAAGAAATCGGCCTGCTGGGAAAAGTCGACCTGCACCGGTGCATGGTGCTCGGTCCTGACTTCGCCGCCACGGCCGCTTCGCTCCCGGCGGGGTCGGCGGCCGATCCGGCGGATACCATCCGGCTGACTTCCTATGCCCCGAATGAGCTGCATTACCATTACCGCGCCTCCGCCCCCCGGAGCACGGTTTTCAGCGAAATCTATTATCCCCAGGGATGGACGGCGAAACTGGAAGACGGGACTCCCCTGCCGCTTTTCCGGACGAACTGGACCCTGCGTGGAGCGGTCCTTCCGGCCGGCGAGCATGATATCGTCATGCGGTTCGAGCCCCGGGACTACACCGTCAGTTCCAACATTTCCCGGGCTTCTTCGATTTCGCTCATCCTGATCATCCTGCTCGCTACCGGAGCGATGATCGCAATCCGCAAGAAACAAGATTAAACCACATATCATGAAAAAAATCATTATTGCATGCATCGCTGCCATGATGGCTGCGTCCGCCTTCGCCCAGGACCAGCAGGTCCGGTTCTTCTCTCACCGGGGCGGAAGAATGGAATTTGATGAAAACACGATTTCCGCCTTCGAGGCCAGCTACAAAGCCGGATACCGGGGATACGAAACGGATATCCGCATGACAAAAGACGGGAAGCTGGTCATCCTGCATGACTCGAATCTCACCCGCACAACCGATACGGAAGGGGTTGTCGAGCAGATGACCGAAGCCGAGATCCGCAAGGCCCGCACCAAGAAGGGCGGCAAGGTGATGTTCCTGGACGAACTGATGGACTGGCTGGATTCCAAAGGGGATGTGACCTATGTGGAATTCGAGTTGAAAACCAATCCGGCGAACCTTTACCCCGAAGACCGGCTGAAAGAATATTGTGAAAAGCTCTACGAAAGGGTCATGCGGAACAAGCCTGCCGGAGCGACCTACCTCTTTACGTCCGGCGATTACCGCGGACTGCGCTATCTGCAGCAGGCTCACCCGGGCGTACAGATGTTGCTGATCACGGGGAAGCCGTGCAACGACGAGACCATCGCCCTCTGCAAAGCAATGGGAATCAACCGCCTGGGTGCGACCATGGACGGGACATCCCGCGCCGCTGTCAAAAAAGCCCACGAACAGGGCTTGATTGTCAGCCTGTGGCCGGGTCACAGCACGGCGGATGCCATGCTCGGCGTGTATCTCGGTGCGGATTTCCTCTGCACGGATATCCCCGTCGAAGTCAAGTCTTTCATGGAGACCAAAACGCCCTGGGTCAAGGCTGTGTATTAGTCTCCCTCATTTTAAACAGGGACCTGGAAATCTTCCAAGCCCCTGTTTTTTTATATTGATTCCGTTATCACTTCGCAATAGAACGGCGGCGCCTCGGGAGAGCACAAGCTGGGCTTGACTCTCCACTCGGCTTGCACGGCTATTCTGAGACAGGACGGACCGAGAAGCCGTAGTAGCGGTAGTAGCCGCTCCCGTGCACCGCCCCGGAACTGAAGCCCACGCTCCCCGCGCCGTCCGAGCGGCTCTCGTACAGGGAGGAAGACCAGTAGACCCCGTAGAAGCCGGCATCGCCGAGGGTAGTACCGTACCGGCCGCCGGCGGCGGGAAGGAAGATGGTGTTGCCTTCATAGCCGGCGACCTTGGAAGTCACGATCCGGCCTGCTACACCGGTCCCTTCGTAGTTATT
>CADBPH010000126.1 GCA_902796455.1 uncultured Bacteroidia bacterium | reverse complement strand
TGGATTCGGTGAGGCCTCCAGGACACTTCCTTCGTCCACGCCGATTTTGACGGAATACTCCTCGCTGTACAGCGGGAGATACAGCAGACATTCGTGCATGGTGCCGTCCATTCCGGAAATCAGCGTATAGGGCTTGTCCGGTTCATCGTCCGGTGTCACCCCGTTTGCTGCATACAACCATTTCCCGTCCTTCTTGATGTACAGGTCATATCCGCGCAGCGACACGCCCGGCGAGAAATTGCCGAAACGCCGGAAACCGTATTTCGTCGCGACGACGATGCGCCTGGAGTCCGTCCTGAACGCAACGGACAACCCGGATGACTGGACAATAACGGTAAGATCCTCAGGCGCAAACCCTTTGTATTTCGCCGTATCCAGCCGGTGATACGGATTCGGCGTGTCCGGAAAGAGGTTGCCCACCAGCGTCAAGTCGGCAGCTTCCGTGTAGCGGACCCCTGTCTGCGCCGAGGACAATACCGGCAGGAACAGCGCAGCCAGGACAGCAGCGAAGAAAAAAGAACGAAGCTTCATGGTGTTTTCGGATTTCTTGCCTTAAATATACAAATTATTTTTCCTACCTTTAAAAAAACATTGTCATGAAGCATCATCTGATTATTTTGGGCCTTGTCCTGGCCGGCTGCACGCAGCTCTGGGCCGGCGGAAAGAAAGCCGTTGTTATCATTGTGGACGGCATTCCGAAAGATGCCATTGAACGGCTGCATGTTCCGGCTATTTTTGATATCGCCCGCACCGGATCCTTCGGCAAGAGTTACGTCGGCGGTGAAACGGGGACGTACAACGAGACCCCGACGATCTCCGCGGTCGGATACAACACCATGCTGACAGGGACATGGGCGAATAAACACAACGTCTTCGGTAACAGCAATCTATCTCCGAACTATCACTATTGGAGCTTGTTCCGCATCGCAAAAGAGCAGAAACAGCCGCTGACAACGGCCATTTTCTCCAGCTGGACGGACAACCGGACCGTCTTGCTGGGAGAGGGCAAACCCGAGACAGGCAACCTGAAGATCGATTATGTCTATGACGGATATGACCTGGACAGCCGGCGCTTCCCCAAAAAGGAAAAAGACATGCATGTCTTCGATTACGACGAGGAGGTCTCGGCCAATGCAGAGAAATGCATCCGGGAGAACGGTCCGGACTTCAGCTGGGTCTACCTCTGGTACACCGACGACGCCTCCCATATGTACGGGGATGGCGCATATTTCGACGAATACATCCTCAAAGCCGGAGAGCAGATCGGACGCATCTGGCAAGCGGTCCAATACCGTCAGAAACAGTTCGGGGAGGAATGGATGATTCTGGTTACCACGGACCACGGCCGGACCTTTGACGGACACGGGCACGGGCGCCAGTCCGAAAGGGAACGGACCACCTGGATTGCGACGAACCGCAAACTCAACACCTACTTCAAGGAAGGAAAGGCAGGCATGGTGGATATCAATCCCACCCTCTGCGATTTCCTCGGGATGGAAGTTCCGACGGCCGTCCGGTGGGAACAGGACGGAATCTCCCTGCTCGGCAAAACGGAAATCTGCAACCTCCGCCTGGCGGCTTATGACCAGGATATCATCCTGCGCTGGAATGCCGTCAAGAAATCAGCCCCGGTGAGCATCTTTGCCGCCCCGGCCAACGAATACAAGACGACCGGGAAAGAAAACTGGATCCACCTGGCGGATGTGAAAGCCGGGCAGCAGGAATACCGCTGCAACCGGAATACCATCGGGAAAGGGCCTTTTTATAAATTCGTCGTCGTCAGCGGGCATGAATCGCTGAACCGCTGGTTCTCGAAATGAATTAAATTACCGGAACCGTGCTTTGGCCGCGTACCGCTGAAAGGCTTCGGCGTTTTCGTCCGTAACGGGCGTGACCAGGTCCGGCAGCCGGAGGGTGTTCCCCACCACGCTTACCCCGTAACGGGGAGTGATGAAGGTGGCGAACAAGGTACACGCCGTCGCATACCGCCCTGCGCCCTGGGAAAGATGATAACCGTCACGGGTGAATTCCTTTACCTCGGGCGTATTGAGCGGCGAAGAACGGAGATCCATGATGGTCGCTCCGGTAGGGATAACATGGCTGATCGCGGTGCGCCGCCTGATCTTCCGGGCCGTTTTCGCATAGGCCTTGTACATCTTCTGTGAATTGCCGTCGTAGAAGCTCAGACGGTAAGTGGCCCGCTCGTTTTCAGGCTTGTTCTCCAGGAGAACAGAAATGGGCCAGAAGCAGTTCCACCAAAGTTCGGGCGTCTTTCCATACCGGGACTGGGACTCCTTCCGGACCAGGGTGATCAGCTGGTCAAGCCAGGGCTGCACGGTTTCATAACGTCCCGCATTCTCCAGGCTGGTCTGGAAAATCACAATATCCCACGGATGTTCATTCAGGATGGCCGGCAGGGTGGCATCCCGCTTTACGTATTCTTTCTTCCCGGGGGCGCATTCCATGTAAAGAGCTGGTTTGAAAGCCAGATTCCAGCGCTCCTCCAGCGAACAATTCCCCTTGTAGAAACGGCCGATACGGACATTCGTTATGCCTGCTTCCAGGAGCAGTGCTGGCAGGTGTTCCGTGCAATCGATGCCGTAGCTATGTCCCAGCATCAGGATATTCAGGCTGTCCGGTGCCTGTGTTCTGGCATGACCATCCCACCCGGAGAAAAGCCCGACGGAGAGTGCCAGGCAGATAATAATGATTCGCTTTACCATCTTATAATCCGTATAAAACTGTTCAGAAACTTAGAAGCTGTTTTGAAATGATTGCCGAAGTTTATTAGGCGGAGTTTTCGAGACAGTTTCGGCTTTGGAAGAAGGAGCGTAGCCGTAGCTACGTGACTGATGACAAAGGGGGAAATGGCCGGAAAGGCCGCGAAAGAAACAAGAAGGATTATTTTAAAACAGCTTCTCAACCATGGAAAGAAATATCGGTCTGTTCAATGAATCTTTCCCGCCGGTAATGGACGGCGTTTCCGTTTGCGTGGAAAACTATGCCTACTGGATGCAGAAAAAAGTCGGCGGCGTATCGGTGATTACCCCGAACAATCCGGGAACCAGTTACGCCGACCGGGAATACGAAGTCTTGGACTATTTCTCCGTTCCTGTCCCCTTCCGCCGCCCCTACATGACGGGCATCGCGGAAATCGACCCCTTCTTCCTCAAGAACATCCTGGCGCATGAATTCAAGATCGTCCATGCCCACAGCCCGTTCACCTCGGGACTGGTCGCCAGCCACATCGCCAAACTGCAGCGGATTCCGCTTGTCGCCACCTTCCATTCCAAATACAAGGACGATTTTTCCCGCGTGATCCCGTCAAAACTTGTTGTCAAACAAATCATTAAACGGATTGTCGCCTTCTATGGACGCGCCGACGCGGTCTGGGTTCCGCAGGAATCCGTGACCGAAGTCATCCGGGAATACGGATTCAAAGGACCCGTTGAGGTCGTGGAAAACGGATCCGACCTCGTGGCGGATTATCCGGACAGCTATTTCTCCGACGCACGCAAAGACCTGGGCATCGACGGATTCACCATGCTCTTTGTCGGCCAGCACATCTGGGAAAAGAACATCCGCTTCATCCTGGAAGCAGTCGATGCCATCCGGGACGAATCGTTCCACCTGTTCTTTATCGGCAACGGCTATGCGGCCGAGGAGATGAAAGCATTCGTGAAGGCCAAAGGGCTGGAGGACAAGATCACCTTTGTCGGCACGGTAACGGACCGGGAAAAGCTCAAACGGTATTATGCCGCAGCCGACCTCTTCCTGTTTCCGTCCCTGTACGACAATGCGCCGCTCGTCGTCAAAGAAGCAGCCGCCCTGCACACACCGGCGATCATGATGGAAGGCTCTACCGCCGCCAGCATCATCCGGGACGGCGAAAACGGCTTCCTCACTCCGCCGGACCTGGCCGTATTCGCCGGGCGGCTCCGTCAACTCATCCACGATCCCGCGGCCATCCGGAAAGCCGGACTCGGGGCTTCCAGGACCATCGTCCGCAGTTGGGAAGACATTGTCGACGAAGTGCTCCAGCGCTATAACGACATCCTGCGCAGGAAGAAACTCATCGGGACAATCTGATTACCGGCTTCCGCCGCCATGGCCGCCGCCGGAGAAACCGCCGCCACCGCCGAAGGACGTTCGTCCTCCCCTGCCGCCGGCAGCCCGTGCTGCCTGGGCAGCCTGCGCGGCTGCCTGACTTGCCGAAGCATTCTGGAAAGAAGTGCGTGACATCGTATTCATCCGGCGGACTGTGGTGTTCAGGACATACGGATCCATGCCGGCTTGCCGGGCATAAGCGTCGAACTGGACCGGGAACAATTTCTTCAGCTGGGCCATCACCTTGTCCGCAATCCCATACAACTGGGCATAAACCAGGTATTCTTTCCATAGGCCGACCTCAGCGGCCTCCCGCTGGTCCACCAACGTAAAATCACT
>CADBPH010000125.1 GCA_902796455.1 uncultured Bacteroidia bacterium | reverse complement strand
TCAGCCCGACCCCTTTATAATAGAAATCATAGGAAATATAATCCGCCGGGACGTGCTGGCAATACTGGGCGATGTGCTCGGCATAAGTGGGCGTTCCCAGCTGATTCACCGTCTGCGTGGCTGAATTCTGCGAAACAGATGCATAATTCGGATAGAGGTTGAGGAAAGCGAACTGATTGGGAAACAGTTCCTCCACGCGCCGGATTACTTCCCCGTAATAAGGGAAATCCAGGGCGGACGGTTCGTCGCCGATGTCGATGCCCCAGATTGCCGGATGGTCTTCAAACTTGGCAGCCGCTTCTTCATATTTGGACAAGGGATTCTTTTCCCGGAGTGTGCCGGCATTGGCACCGTCGCCACCCCACCAACCGGGAACGACGCCGCTGACAATCGCCCCGACGCCGTATTTACGGAAGAGGTCCAGCGCAGCACGGTCATTCTCCATGCAGATGACGAAGTCGATTCCGCAATCGGCCAAATCTTTGATATGCGCCTCCGTACGGGCATAAGGACGAAGATGGTACGTACCGATGTTCAGGCGGCTGCGGTCCATCCGGCCCGCTTTCGTGACATAGTCCGGCTGCTGGGCGGACAGGAGTTGACAGGACAGCAGAATCAGGATAAAGGAAAAGAAATGCTTTTTCATGCGATGAATCTTTGGGATACAGGCCGGAGTCGCTGCAAATAAAATGCCCCGAAGGCCTGCCGCAGGCGTGGAGAATTCGACAATAAGTGTTATCTTTGCATGATAAGCATGCAAAAATCATGGACAGACCAGTCAGAACCAAAGTCAAAGACCTGCTTCACAGCGAGCCGGGCCAGAAAGTCCTTGCCAAAGGATGGGTTAGAACCAAGAGAGGCAACAAACAAGTCAAATTCATCGCGCTCAATGACGGGTCTACGGTGAACAACATACAAATCGTCGTCAATACGGAACTTTTCGACGAGAATCTTCTCTCACAGATCACGACCGGAGCCAGCATCGCTGTCTGCGGCCACCTTGTCGCATCGGTCGGCAGCGGCCAGGCAGTGGAAATCCAGGCAGAGGAGATCGAATTGTACGGCACCTGCGATCCCGTCCGGTACCCGATCCAGAAAAAAGACACGTCGCTGGAGTACCTCCGCACCGTCGCCCACATGCGCCTGCGCACCAATACCTTCGGCGCCGTCCTGCGGATCCGTCACGCCATGGCCTTCGCCATCCATAAATTCTTCAACGACAAGGGATTCGTCTACCTGAACACCCCGCTGATCACGGAATCGGACGCGGAAGGAGCCGGCGACATGTTCCAGGTCACGACGATGGACCTGGCGAACATTCCCATGCACGGCGGCAAGGTCGATTTCAGCAAGGATTTCTTCGGAAAGAAAACCAGCCTGACGGTCAGCGGTCAACTGGAAGGAGAACTGGGCGCAACGGCAGTCGGCGAAATCTACACCTTCGGACCGACTTTCCGTGCAGAGAATTCCAATACGCCGAGGCACCTGGCCGAATTCTGGATGATTGAACCGGAAATGGCCTTCTACGACATCCAGGATGACATGGACCTGGCGGAAGAATTCGTCAAATACCTCGTCCAGTATGCCCTCGACAACTGCATGGACGACCTGTCCTTCCTCAATGACAAATATGACAACGGGCTGATTGAACGGCTCCGCAGCGTACTCGGCATCGAATTCCGCCGCGTCACGTATACCGAAGGCATCGAGATCCTCGAAGAGGCGGTCCGGGGCGGTCACCAGTTCGAGTATCCTGTCCACTGGGGCACGGACCTGCAGAGCGAGCACGAACGCTACCTGGTTGAAACGCATTTCCAGCGTCCGGTCATCCTGACGGATTTCCCGAAGGATATCAAGGCATTCTACATGAAGCTCAACGACGACGGAAAGACGGTCCGCGGCATGGATGTCCTCTTCCCGAAAATCGGGGAAATCATCGGCGGTTCCGAGCGGGAAGCCTCGCTGGAGAAGCTGGAAGGCCGCATCGACGAACTCGGCATGAGCCGCAAGAATCTCGAATGGTACATTGATACCCGGCGCTACGGCACCGTTCCCCACAGCGGCTTTGGCCTGGGATTTGAACGCCTGCTGCTGTTCGTCACCGGCATGAGCAACATCCGTGACGTCATCCCGTTCCCGAGAACTCCCAAGAACGCAGAATTCTAAATTCCATACAAGATGCTTGTAATCGGTATCGCAGGCGGCTCCGGCTCCGGCAAGACAACGGTAGTGAACTCCATCGCGAATCAACTGAAAGAACGGGTGGTGGTCATCCCGCAGGATTCATACTACAAAGATTCCAGCCACCTCCCCTTGGAAGAGAGGCAGCAAATCAATTTCGACCACCCGGATGCCATCGATTTCCGCCTGCTCTGCAAGCAGCTCAAGCAGCTCAAGGAAGGGGAAACCATCCAGCAGCCGATCTATTCCTACCTGACCTGCTCGCGTTCCAAGACCGAGACAATTACCGTCAAACCGGCCGATGTCATCATCATCGAAGGCATCCTGGTGTTTACCTGCAAGGAACTCCGGGACCAGATGGATATCAAGATTTTCGTGGATGCGGATGATGACGACCGGCTCATGCGGGTCATGGCCCGGGACATCCTCGAGCGCGGAAAAACCGTCGAAACGGTCATCGAGCGCTATACCAAAACGGTCAAGCCGATGTACCTGCAGTTCATCGAACCGAGCAAACGGTATGCGGATATCATCATCCCCCAGGGAGGGCACAACAAGGTAGCCATCGACATCATTTCCGCGACCATCGAGAAATCCCTCGGAGAACAAAACGCATAGTTCCCGCACATGAGAAGCGAAGACAAAGCCGGATTGTATGTCACCGTCATCGCCCACTTGACGGTGCTCATCATCCTGCTCCTTTCGCAGATCAGCGCGGCCCTCAAGGGCGAAAATTCGTTCCTCATCGATTTCTCCCGTGAGGAGGCGATCGAACGGGAATCCCAAGCCCAACAGGAACAGGAAGAGGCGGAGACGTTTGATGAAGAGATCAGCCGCCGGGTGGAGGCGTTGATCAACGGGACCTCCGGCATTGAATTCAAAAACATCGCCGTCGACCGGTCCACCGCCTTGAAAGACGACCGGAATACCGACGCTGAGCAGTTGTACAAGGATGCCGAGCGGCTCGCCCAGGAGCTCAAGGACGGGGTCAAGATCGAGGAAAGTCCCGACGATTATGTCGACATGCCGTCCACCAAGAAGGTCGACAATACGCCGAAGAAAGAATATTCAGGGCCCTCTGTGGTATCCTATATGCTGGACGGCCGGAAGGCCAGCCGCCTGCCCATCCCCGCCTACCGCTGCTACGGAGGCGGCATGGTAACGGTCCTGATTGTCGTCGACAATGCGGGGAATGTCGTCAATGCCAAAGTCCAGGAAGAGACTTCGTCCGGCGACGCGTGCCTGCGCAATTTCGCCGTCCGCGCCGCCCGGATGTCCAAGTTCTCGGCCGACCCGAAGGCGCCGG
>CADBPH010000124.1 GCA_902796455.1 uncultured Bacteroidia bacterium | reverse complement strand
TCCTGTGGCTGGATCATGGGGAGATCGCAGGGGATGATACCGACGGGCATGTCGATATCATGGCCCGTTTCTGCTCCCCGGATACGATTGCCTATACGCAGTGTACGGACCCTGACGATGAGAATTATGCGCCGCTCCGGGCCATGGAAGACCAGCTCCGGTCTTTCCGGACGCGGGAAGGGAAGGCCTACAGGCTGATTCCTCTGCCGCTGCCTGAGCCCATGTATCTGGACGGCTACCGGCTGCCGGCTTCCTATGCCAATTTCCTGATTGTCAATGGGGGAGTCATCTTCCCCGGGGCAGGCTCCCCGCGGGATGCCGAGGCTGCGGCCCGTTTGCGTGAAGCTTTCCCGGACCGGGAAATTGTCTGTGTGGATTGCCGCCCGCTTTTGTCGGGCCACGGGTCGCTCCACTGCGTAACGATGCAGTTTCCTGAAGGATATCTGAAATAAATGATCGGAACCATGAACAAAAGAACCATCAAGGTCGGCATGATCCAGCAGCGGTGTACTGCGGATATCGCCGCCAATAAGGCCAAACTGGCAGAGAATATCCGCGCCTGCGCCCGCCAGGGGGCAGACCTGGTCGTGTTGCAGGAGTTGCACAATTCCGTCTATTTCTGCCAGAGCGAGGATGCCGCACTCTGTGACCTGGCGGAACCCATCCCGGGTCCCTCCACGGATTATTTCGGGGCCCTTGCCCGGGAGTTGGGGATTGTCCTGGTCCTCTCCCTGTTCGAACGCAGGGCTCCGGGATTGTACCACAATACGGCCGTCGTCATGGAAAAAGACGGATCCATCGCGGGGAAATATCGCAAAATGCACATTCCCGATGATCCGGGCTATTATGAGAAGTTTTATTTTACGCCAGGTGACCTGGGCTTCCATCCCATCGAAACTTCCGTCGGGAAGTTGGGCGTGCTGGTCTGCTGGGATCAGTGGTATCCGGAAGCAGCCCGGTTAATGGCCCTGGCCGGGGCTGAGATGCTGATCTATCCCACGGCCATCGGTGGCGTCGCGACGGATGCTCCCGAGGAGCAGCAGACCCAGCGCCAGGCCTGGCAACTGGTGCAGCGCGGACATTCCGTTGCGAACGGACTGCCTGTCATCACGGTGAACCGCGTCGGGCACGAAACGGATCCTTCCGGCCATACACCGGGTCTGGAATTCTGGGGCTGGTCCTTTGCGACCGGACCGCAGGGAGAAATTCTCTGCCAATTCTCCACGGACCGGGAGGAAGTCCATGTCGTGGAAATCGATCTGGACCGGACGGAATACGTGCGCCGTGGCTGGCCGTTCCTTCGGGACCGGCGGATTGATGCCTACGGCGAGATCCTCAAGCGGTATCGCTAGGGCATCCTGGAAAGGCGTTGCAGGTCGTGTTCTGCCTTGATCTTGTCAATGATCCCGCAGACGATCCGGAATGCTTTGCTGTCTTTCGTATAAACGGCGGGGGCGATGAATTTGACGCGTCCCTGCCGTCTCAGTTTTTCGGCGACGGCCCGTTTGCTGTCAACCGCAGGGTTGTAGACCGCGATGCAGTTTCCGCCGAACATCGTGACGATTTTCATGCAGGGAACATCCGTATCCCCGTCTCCGAAATAAATCATGTTCGGGAAAGGGATGCGTTTCTTGTCGTCTTCCGTACTCTCATTCACCCGCTTGGCGTCGCGGGAGGAGAAGATTCCTTTGTTGATCTTGAACATGAACTGGGTTTTCGCCGTGTAGTCCACCGCGATTCCCGGCCATTCCGCCTCTCCCTTGTCGTTGTATAAATAAGTGCAGGCGAAGATGTGCTTGAACTCGTGGGCGATGGGGGAGCCTTCAATGATCTCTTTCAGTCCGGAAGAGTTGATATAGTGCTCAATCCGGACCCCATGCGCCTGCCCGTATTCATTGACGAGGGAGAACCATTGCCGGACCCCTTCGAACAATTCGATATGCTGGCCGAAGCGCTTGAATTCCTTCCGGCGGAGGGTAATGCCGTGCGCCCGCGCTTCATCGTACATCAGTTTCATGTAGGCCAGGATGTTGCTCGCATCCTGCCCTTTGGCGATGTTGTCGCTCTTGGTCCAGAACTCCTCGGGCGTGGACCCGATAGCCTGGATGAATCCGAATTCCTGCATGTTTCCGGGCGACAGGGTGCCGTCGAAATCATAGATCAGGGCAACAATGGGCTTTTTCGTCATGGAAATACTTTTTTACGGGACAAAGATAATCCATTTATGTATAATTTTCATTAACTTGCAAAGTTTTCAATAATAGATACGTATCTTTTATATTTATCGATATGGAGCATTATTTCGCAAGACTGCAAAACGCAACCCGGAAATACTGGACCAAGCCGGCGCTGAACAACATCGGCGGCGAAACCTTTACCTATGCCCAGATGGCGGAAACCATCGCCCGGTTCCATCTTTTCTTCGAAAAGGCCGGGTTTGTAAAAGGGGACAAGATCGCTCTCTGTGCCCGCAACGGGGCCCGTTGGGGCATGGCATACCTGGCGGTGAATACATATGAGACTGTGATTGTGCCGATCCTGGCCGATTTCACGCCGGACAGCATCAATTACTTGGTCGACCATTCCGAGAGCAAGCTCCTGTTTACCAATGCGGACAAGTGGGAAAAGCTGGATGCCGGAAAAATGCCGCTCCTGGAGGCAGCCATTGATGTGGATACCTGGAAGCTCCTTTTCTGCCGGAAAGACAGTGTCGCCGCCGCATTCGACAACATGGATGCGCTCTTCAAGGAAAAGTATTCCGACGATTTCGGTCCGGAGGACGTCGTCTATCCGACGGACAACTGGGACGACTTGTCGACCATCAATTATACGTCCGGGTCGACGGGCAGCCCCAAGGGCGTCATGCTGACGTACCGGAATTTCAGTGCCACGGTTGATTACAGCCAGCGCCATGTTCCTTCTTCGGATCAGTTCAACATGGTTTCCATGCTTCCGATGGCCCACATGTACGGCCTGGTCATCGAATTCATCTATCCCCTGTGCAACGGGACGGCGATTTACTGGCTCGGCAAGGCTCCGACGCCGGCGGCTTTGATGAAGGCTTTTGCCGAGGTCAAGCCGTATCTGCTGATTACCGTGCCGCTGGTGATGGAGAAGATTTATAAATCGAAAGTAAAGCCGGTCCTGGACAAGCCGGTCATGAAAGTAGCGATGCGGATTCCCGGGATCAAGCAGATCATTTACAAGAAGATCCGCACCGGACTGGAGCAGGCCTTCGGCGGAAACGTCCAGGAGTTCATCATGGGCGGCGCGGCGCTGAATCCCGAGGTGGAACGTGTCTTCAAGCAGATCAAGTTCCCGTACCTGGTCGGTTATGGGATGACGGAAGCGGCGCCCCTGCTTGCGTATGAGCACTGGACCAAGTATGTGGCGGGCTCTTGCGGAAAGGCGGTCGATTGTGCCGATGTCCGGATCGATTCGGATGATCCCCAGCATGTTGTCGGGGAAATCCAGGCCAAGGGCGACAACATCTGCATCGGTTATTATAAGAATGAAGAGGCAACGGCCAATGCGTTCACGGAGGACGGTTACCTGAAGACCGGGGACCTGGGCATTATCGATGCGGAAGGCAATATTTTCATCCGCGGACGCTCCAAGAACATGATTCTCGGTCCTTCCGGCCAGAATATCTATCCCGAGGAGATCGAGGCTGTGGTGAACAACCAGCCGTATGTGATGGAGTCTGTCGTCGTGGACCGCGGAGGCAAGCTGGTCGCCCTGGTTTTCCTGGATGAACAGGCCGTTGCGAAGTCGCTGCTCGATCCGGAGGCGAAGGCGGAAATTCCCGAGAATATCCGTATCGGGTCGAACAAGAAACTTCCCAACTACAGCCAGATTACGAAAGTCGAGTTGATGGACCGGCCGTTCGAAAAGACCCCCAAGATGAGCATCAAGCGGTTTATGTATACGTAGACAGGGGGTATGCCATTTTGGCAGTTTCCGCCGGTGGAACATTTATTGATTGATTCAGGGAGGCCGCGGGGTCTCCCTGATTGTTTGCATGGAGCCTCCGGCGCAGCGGAAACTATAAAAACAAGAACGATATGAACGGTAAAATCGGAGTAACGACCGAGAATATATTCCCGGTAATCAAACAATTCCTGTACAGCGACCATGAAATATTCCTGCGGGAACTGGTCGCCAACGCCGTGGATGCGACGGAGAAAATGAAGGCTTTGGCTTCCTCCGGGGAGTTCAAAGGCGAACTGGGGCAGTTGGATGTCCGGATTGAACTGGATGAAAAGAAAAAGATCCTTCGGGTCATCGACCGGGGCATCGGCATGACGGAAGAAGAGGTTGACAAATATATCAACCAGATTGCTTTCTCTTCTGCGGGCGAGTTCCTGGAGAAATACAAGGACCAGATCGGCAGCATCATCGGTCATTTCGGCCTGGGCTTCTATTCTGCCTTCATGGTAGCGAAAAAGGTGACGATTGACACCCTTTCCTGGAAAGAAGGAGCGAAGGCTGTTACCTGGTCCTGCGACGGCAGCCCGGAATTCGAAATGGGGGCTTCCAAGAAGAAAGATCGCGGCACGGTGATCACCTTGTATCTGGAAGATGAGGAATTCGCCGTCAAGGGAAAGATTTCCTCCCTGCTGGACAAGTACTGCAAGTTCATGCCTGTTCCGATTGTCTTCGGAAAAGAACAGGAGTGGAAGGACGGGAAATATGTCGACACGGATAAGGATAAGATTATCAACAATATCGAGCCGCTCTGGACCCGTCAGCCCTCGGAACTGAAAGACGAGGATTACCTGAAATTCTACAAGGCGCTGTATCCGATGCACGAGGATCCGATGTTCCACATCCATTTGAACGTGGATTATCCTTTCAACCTGACCGGCATCCTGTATTTCCCGAAAATCAAGGAGCGGATGGCGATTGAAAAGAACAAGATCCAACTCTATTGCAACCAGATGTTCGTGACGGACCATGTGGACAACATCGTTCCGGACTTCCTGACCTTGCTGCATGGCGTCATCGATTCTCCGGACATTCCTTTGAATGTTTCCCGCAGCTATCTGCAGAGCGATGCCTCGGTGAAGAAGATCTCGGGTTACATTACCAAGAAAGTGGCCGACCGGCTGGAAGAGATATTCAAGACGGACCGTCCTTCCCTGGAGGCCAAGTGGGACAATATCAAATTGTTCATCGAATATGGCATGCTGTCCGACGAAAAATTCTGCGACCGGGCCATGTCTTTCGCCCTCTTGAAGAATACGGAAGGGAAGTATTTCAGCGTGGATGAGTACCGCAGTGCCATCGAGGCCGGCCAGAAAGACAAGGACGGAAAGGTTGTCTGCCTGTACGCCACCGACTTGCAGGCGCAGTATGCTTTCATTGACGCCGCCCGCGGAAAGGGATATGATGTCCTCCTGATGGATTGCGAATTGGATTCTCATTTTGTCAACCTGCTGGAACAGAAGATGAAAGACACGCGCTTCGCGCGGGTGGATTCCGACAGTGTGGACCGGTTGATCCCGACGGAAGAGCGGGTGCGGCCGGAAATGTCCGAAGAGGACAAGAAATCGCTGTCTGACCTGTTCAAGGCGGTCTTGCCGAAGGAAAATGAGTACACGGTGGAAGCCGACAATCTGGGTGCGGACAATGTGCCGGTGCTGATTACGCAGAGTGAGTTCATGCGCCGTTACCGGGAGATGTCCGCCCTCGGCGGAGGCATGAATTTCTATGGTGAACTTCCGGCCTCGTACAATATTACTGTCAATATGGAGAATCCGCTGATTGCCAAGTTGTTCGGCGAGCAGAAGGCGGCCGTCGAGGCCGGCGGGAAGCTGGAAGATTTCGCGGCGGGCAGTGAATTGCTCCACCAGCTGACAGACTTGGCCCTGCTCTCCGGCGGGATGCTGAAAGGGAAGGCGCTCAGCGATTTCATTGCGCGCAGCCAGAAGGTTACAGCGGATGCTTTCCTGGGCAAAGAAAACGAATAATCCTCCGGAAAGGACGTTTTTTACGGAATAGTTGCTATCTTTATAGGGCGGGCCGGTATGACCCGCCCCTTTCCGTATCCCCGTGGAACGGAGGTGAAACGCGAATAATCACAACCCGATATGGATACTTCCAAGCGACTTCTTTCCATCGATGCCCTGCGGGGATTCGACATGTTGTTCATCATGGGCTTCTCTGCCTTGATCGTCAGTATCTGTGCCCTGTTCCCCGGAGGTGACCAATCCTGGCTTGCCAGGCAGATGGCCCACGTGGACTGGAATGGGCTGGCGCACCATGATACGATTTTCCCCTTGTTCCTGTTCATTTCCGGGATGACGTTCCCGTTCTCCTACGCCAAGCGGACGGCTGCCGGTTTCCCGCGCGGGAAAATCTATTGGGACGTCATCCGCCGCGGCCTTGTCCTCTGCCTTTTGGGCCTGGTATACAATGGGTTCTTCAAGTTGGAGCTGTCAACCCTCCGCCTGCCGAGTGTCCTGGCGCGGATCGGCCTGGCCTGGATGTTTGCCGCCCTGATTTACATGAATGTGAAGAAAGTATCGTGGCGTATCGTCATTGCGGGGGTGTTGCTGCTCGGTTATTGGGCCCTCTTCGCCCTGGTCGCTCCGGATGCTCCCGGTGCTTCTCCCTATTCCCAGGAAGGCGCATTTGTCGGATATGTGGACCGCCAGCTCATCCCCAACCATCTGCTGAGCCGCGGGAAATTCGATCCGGAGGGAATCCTCAGTACCTTGCCGGCCATCGTGACGGCCATGCTCGGCATGTTCCTCGGCGAATTCGTACGGATTCCGGAGGAGAAGATCTCCGGAAAGAAAAAGACGTTGTGGATGGTGGTGGCAGCCGTCGGGCTTCTGGCGGCCGGCCTGCTGTGGAGCACGGTTTTCCCCATCAACAAGAAATTGTGGACCAGCACGTTCGTCCTGGTCGTGGGCGCTTATTCCGTGGCGATGTACGCGTTATTCTATTGGCTGATCGACGTGAAAGGCTGGAAAAAGTGGACCTTCTTCTTCCGTGTGATCGGCATGAATTCCATTACAATCTACATGGCGATGCGGATCATCAGTTTCTCCGGAATCAACCGCTTTTTCCTGGGTGGACTGGCCGGCCTGGTTCCGGAACCGGTCGGCGCGGTCATCCTGAATGCGGGTTACGTCGCGGTATGCTGGCTGTTCCTGTATTTCCTGTACAAGAAAAACGTATTCCTGAAGGTCTAGGAATTGTTTTTCCGGA
>CADBPH010000123.1 GCA_902796455.1 uncultured Bacteroidia bacterium | reverse complement strand
GTATTGCAAGTCACGATGGTCGTGTTGCAGCAGGCGCCCGTCTTATTGGCGCAGAGTATCTCGCGCTTGAGCGAATAAGAAAGATTGACGAGTTCCGGTTTGTTGAATTTCAGAAACGCCATAAAAACAAACTTATTTTACACTTTTTTCAACACCAGCGCGCACCGGGACGGCAGGTAGAGCATCAGGGTATCATTGTAAGCCTGATTCCCGTTCGGCGACTTGACATGCATACTCTGGTGCATTTCTTTCCGACCGATCCGGGAGAATCCGCCGAACTCTTTTTCATCCGAATCCAGGACAACGGCATAGCTGCCGGCCGGGGCCGAAAAGCCATAATCGGCAAAGGATGACACCGGGTTGAAATTGATGGCAAAGATACAACTTTTCCGTTTGAATATCAATATTTTCTTTTCTTCATCGGCGGTGAGCAGTTCCGGCGTCCCGGCCAGGATATCGTCCGCCTTCACAAGATCCAGCATCGCTTTGTCGAAAGCCATCAGGCCCTTGTAACGGAGATAATCGGGTTTGCACAGCGACCATTGGCGTCTTGCATATTTATACGACCAGCCATTCCCCTCCCGCGGGAAGTCGATCCATTCGGGATGCCCGAACTCGTTCCCCATGAAATTCAGATATCCACCCCCGCAGGTTGCGAGCGTCACCAGGCGGATCAGTTTGTGCAAAGCGATGCCCCTGTCCACGACCGCGGACTGCGAATCCGTGTTCATCGAGGTATACATCTCCTTGTCAAGCAACCTGAATATCAGCGTTTTATCACCAACCAGCGCCTGATCATGGCACTCCGCATAACTGATGGTGTGTTCATCCGCACGCTTGTTCGTCAGTTCATACCAGATTTCTCCCGGGCTCCATGTCTCGTCCGGCCGCTCCTTGATCCATTTGATCCAGTGGTCGGCAATGCCCATGGCCATCCGGAAATCGAAGCCGATCCCGCCCGCCTGAAGCGGTGCAGCCAGACCGGCCATTCCGCTGACATCCTCTGCAATGGTGACGGCCTCCGGACAAATCTCGTGAACAAGGATATTGGCCAGCGCCAGGTAGACGACGGCATTTTCATCCACGCCGGCATCGAAATAGCTCCCGTACCCGACAAAGTCCTTTCCCAGTCCATGGTCCCAATACAGCATGCTGGTCACCCCATCAAACCGGAACCCGTCCAAATGGTATTCTTCGAGCCAGAACTTGCAGTTGCTCAGCAGGAAATATTTGGTCTCCGATTTCCCATAGTCGAAACACCGGGACCCCCAGGCAGGGTGATGTCCCTGCGGGCCGGAATAGAAGTACAAGTCCTCCCGCCCGTCGAACAGGCTGAGCCCTTCCGCTTCGTTGTCCACACTGTGGGAATGGACGATGTCCATCACAACCGCGATTCCCCGTCCGTGCGCGTCGTCTACCAGCGCCTTGAATTCTTCGGGCGTTCCGAAACGGGAAGACAGCGCGTAGAAATTGGATACCTGGTACCCGAATGATCCATAGTACGGATGCTCCTGCAACGCCATGATCTGGATGGTATCGTATCCGAGAGACGCAATGTGCGGCAGGACATCACGGCGGAATTCCTCGAAAGAAGCGACCTTCTCTTCCTCGCTGCTCATGCCGATATGGCATTCATAAATCAATGGATGCTCCCGGCGGCCCGGGCGGCGGTTTTTCCAGACATAGGGTGTCTCCGGATCCCACACCTGGGCACAAAATGCCTTGGTAGCAGGGTCTTGGACCGCCCGCGTCACATAAGAGGGCAGCCGTTCCCCGCCTCCGCCGGGCCACTCGATATACAATTTGTACAGATCCCCATGCCCGAGGAACATGCCGCCCAGGACGATTTCCCAGTTTCCCCCTCCCGTCGGGCGGAGTTCATAGGCACTGGTGCGCTTCCAATTGTTGAAATCGCCGATCAGGTAAATCCGATTGGCATGCGGCGCCCATTCCCGGAAGACCCATTTCCCATCCGGCAGGTGGTGAAGGCCATAATACAGGTGATTGTTGAGGCCCTTGGAAAGGCTGCCGTCGACGGCGATCGCATCCCGCTCCCGCAGGATATGGGCATGCCGGGCGTCGATGGCTTCCTGAAAGGGTTTCAGCCAGGGATCGCTCTCATAAATCATCTTTATCTTCTTGTCTTTGGGTTCCATACGCTCTTCCTTTTGTCAGATATCCAGGTCTTCGGTCTTTTCGCGGACGCTGCGCAAGTATTTCCGGCACGCGGCGATCAACTCCCGGGACCGCCGGACTTCCTCGTCGATATCTTGCAAAGGGGTCGCAGGATCTTCCACGCGGGCGGCGATTTTTTCCAGTTCCGCAACGGCGGACGCATAATCAAAGGGTTTATCTTTCATGCTCATATCATGCTTCATTCCTTTTTTCAACCTGAGGCAGGACCGATTCGACCGAGCAGTCCAGGGCCCCGTCGGGGAACAAGACGCGGACCCGGTCTCCGGGCCGGACGCCTCCCGCCCGTTTCAAAGCGACGCCGCTCCCGTCCAGGACCAGGGCATATCCGCGCTCCAGGATCCGCCTCGGATCGGCACCGGCGATCCGTGACTCCAGCACGGAGAGGGCGGATTCCAACGCGGAGACCTTCCCGAGAAAAGCCAGCCGCAAACGGGTACTGAAGGACGAAATCCGTTCATCCTCAGCGGCATAGTAATCCAGCAATTCGTCCGCCAACGCCGTCGGTGTTTTCAGGTACGCATGCGCGACCCTGTCGCAGACATGATAATCCTGGTCATGTCCGACAGCGGTCAGCACCGGGACCGGGCAGGTCGCAATCGCCACGGCAAGCGAATAATCGTCATAGCAATCCAGGTCCAGTTTCGCGCCCCCGCCCCGGAGCAGGAGCAAGGCATCATAGGGCTGCCCGGACTGAAGCGCCGCCTGCATGGCCGCAATGATGGAAGCGGGCGCCTGCGTCCCCTGCATTACGGCTTCATACAAATCGGTATGGAAGACGAAACCGTATTCATTTTCATGCAAATGGCGCATGAAGTCCCGATACCCGGCGGCACCCTCCGCAGAAATGACGGCCAGCCTGTAGGGAAGAACCGGCAGGGCAAGCTCCTTTTGCAGGTCCATGAGGCCTTCCGCCTGAAGACGGTCCAGGGTCCGTTGCCGTTCCAATTCCCGCGCACCGACCGTAAAACTCGGATCAATGTCCTGGATAATCAGGGAAAAACCGTATAACTGACTGTAATTCACCTGCACCCGGACAAGCACCTGCATCCCTTCCCCCAGCGGCACACCGGCCTCTTCCCGGAAATAGGGCGCCAGGAAACGCCAGCGGGAATTCCAGACGATGGCATTCGCCTTGGCAACCAGCCCGCCGTCTCCGCTTTGCGACAGCTCCAGATAGCAATGCCCCGTGGAGCGCACTTTCATGGCACTGACTTCCGCCCTGACCCACACGGCCTCCGGGAAAAGGCCCTCCACGCCGGCTTTGAGCCGACTCTGGAGGGTAAAAAGATCAATATATGAATGCTGCTCTTCCATGTACAAACAGCCCTTTCAAGGCTCTAAGTTGGGTTTCTTTCGCTGGTTGCAAAAGATATATTACAAATGTAATCGAAACAGTTTGAAAATAAAAGCGATTTCTGGCACACCCTTTGCAAAAGAAGGATTACGGTTAGTTAGTTGTAATAATAGGGTAAAAAACAGGGACCTGGAATTCTTCCAAGCCCCTGTTTTTTGTGTAATAAAACTGAAATCCCATTTCCTCTCCTCTTGCAGCCCCCGACCGCTTCGGTTCGGGATGGTCACGGACGCCCATTATGCGGACCGGGAGATGCGCTACAACTACGCCATCGTGAAGATACGTCCCGACGGAAGCGTTGCAATCCAAGGATTTTGAACAGCTGAAGCATCTGGCGATGCTTTACGGTTGTTTGGCAGTTCCGACATCTATTCTGAGACGGGACGAACCGAAAGGCCGTCGTAGCGATCGTAGCTGCTCCTGCCCACTCCCCCGGAATCGAAGAGCACGCGCCCTGCGTAGCCCGAGTTGTCCTCGTACAGGGAGGAAGACCAGTAGTCCCCGCCGGAGCCGGCATAGCGGAGGGAAGTACCGTACCGGAGGCCGGCGGCGGGAAGGAAAATGCTATTGCCCTCGTAGCCGGAGACCTTGGATGTCACAATACGCCCAGCGACGCCAGTCCCTTCGTAATTATCCGTCCAGGTCCATTTGAAGTTGTCCGCATTACGCAGCGCCGTCCACTCCGCGTCGGTTGGAATCCTCCAAGTGCCCTTCCAGATCTGGCGGGCAGCGTCGTCATCAAGATCAAGAACGGTCTTCTTGCCCTTTGCGTATTTCGTGAAGGTTTTGCCATCTCCGCTCGGATTATCGAAATAGGTACTCCAACTGTAATCCGTCTTGGCCGCCGTCTCGCCCCAGGC
>CADBPH010000122.1 GCA_902796455.1 uncultured Bacteroidia bacterium | reverse complement strand
TTCATCATGAATGTGACCTCGAGATTTTCCGGCGAGAAGATCTCTTGTCCGGAGTAGGTAATCCGGAGGCTGTCCGTGGCGATAAGGATCTGCCCCTCGTTCCGGGTTACGGTATGGTGCGGCACCGGCAGGCGCCGGTTCAAGATGGCGAGGCTGGCGCGGTCTTCAAACCGGCCGTCTTCCGCCCACTCCATCCGGACGAGCCGGGGTGTCAGCAGGGTGAACCGTGCGTTCCCGGCAACGATGACGGCCGCCGGGTCGGCTACGGGGTTGTCCGGCCCGGCCGTCACGACAGCTTTTGGATTTGCGACCGGATCAGTCGCGGCAGGCTTTCCGGAAGCAGGGAGGAATGCGGCAGCTATCCAGAACAAGGCGGAGAGGAGGGATCGAATCATTTGGGGGTATTTCGATATGTGGGACAAAATTGATTACCGTCAGAGCCCAAGCAGCGGAACCCATGTTTCAGTGCTTTCCCCAACCGGGGCGACGCTGTCCGAATTCATGCCGCTGAGCGCGAAATTCAGCAGGAGCTCTCCATTCTTTATCGGCAGCTGCGCCCTTGGAATGGCGATTTCCACCACATAACCCACTCCATTTTTAAATCCGGCAACTGCCCGGACCCCGGCCTTTACACTTTTCCACCCTCCGCTGATGAAACGGTCGCAGGAAACCAGCCCGTCCTTCGATACCCGGATCTGGCGGGAGAAGGCGGAAATCCGGGTCTCATCGGGATCGGCCAGGTAGATGTCCGAGTACTTGTTATTCGCAAGGATCTTGTCTGCCCTTTCCACGACAAAGTATACGGAATCGGCATCGGAAGAAGCACGGAGACTCGCCTTTGAGCAACTCTCGACTCCGCCGGCGGTCAGCAAAAGGGCTTCATGATTGGAGTTCCACTCTTTGGAAAGGCCGTCGATGACTGGTCTTATCCGGGAAGCCCGGATCGCATGATTCAGGTAATACTGACCGACCTGGATGATTCGGTTGGATCCTCCGACAGAAGCAATAACCCGATGGGCATCCATTCGGTAGGTTGATCCCCAATACCCCTTGCCAGAGCGTTTGTCGGATAGTCCGGCAAAGACCTGCTGCCCTTCTGGAAAACCTTTCCCTTTCTCATCCCCGACGGACATCAGGAAGTTCCCTTTATCATTGTAGGTCAGGAGCGTTTCGCCAGAAGGGAAGGTAGAGAGATAAGGCGCTGCACCGTGGAAAACGTAATTGTTCCTGTCTTTGGGACATTCCCCCCGTCCATCCGGTTCTCCCCATTCACCCTTGTCATCCGAATAGGCAAAAGAAATCCAGTAGTCGGCAGTGGATGTCTGAGAGCGGTTGCTCTCGAGTGCGGCCATCATCCGGCTCGTTCCGTTCAGTTTCACGACGGCCGGCATCTGGTCCGTATAGAGCGTACCGGCTTCGTTGGCCACCCGTGCCGTGCGGATGACATGGTGATGCTCCTGGCCGGGCGGAGTCCATGTCTTGCCGTTGTCCACGGATTCGATCATGGCCGTTCCGGAACCATTTGTGACACCGGAGAGAACATCCGGATTCAAATGATTACCGTCGGTAAAATACACCTGGATCTTTCCGGAGGGAAGGACGACGACCATCGGCTCCCAATTGGTCCCGACGTTGATGAACCCGTCCATGATCCATGTGCGGCCGCTGTCCGAACTGCGGCGGATTGCGAAACCGTTGTCATTATGGGTATTGTGATAGTTATTGCACATCCGGGTTGACGCAATCACGAGGACATCGCCTCCCGGAAGAGTGACCGGGAAAGCGCCCGCAAACATCCGGATGTTGCCGGTCCCGAACTGATCGGTAACGTGGTTCGCCACGAACAGCTTCTTTTCATAGGTCCAATGGATGGCATCGGGGCTTCGAAGATAAAAGCATTCGTTTCCGGCCATCGTGAAAGAATTCCCCTGGTGATAGAACATCAGGAAGTCCCCACTGGGAGTTTTGGTAAAGCGGGGATAGACAGGAAGTGCTCCTATATGTTCCTCATCCAGAATAACATATGTATCCCTTAAAAAGGAAAAATGGGAGCGGGCGATCATGCCGGCATGGGAGTTCAGCCCCCCTTCGGGCTCGCTGAAATGCTCGACAGGCGTGATTTGAATCTCTTTCATTGAAGCCGAACTCTTGTTCTGACCCGGATCCATCGTCTGGGATGCCGGTGGCTCCTGTCCATCATCCGACGTTTCGGCAGGCTTCTGGCAAGACAAGGAGGAAGAAATCAGCACAAAGACGGGAATCAGAAAGATTTTTTGCATAGTTACTGACATGGCGACAAGGGATCTGCTCTTATAAAACGGCGGCCAGGGCATCGACTTGTTTCTTGGTCGTAGCCCAGGAAGTGGCGAAGCGGACGGCGAAATGGCCGGGGTTCCCGGGCAGCGGCTCCCAGATCTCGAACCGGAATCCGGCTGCGGAAATCCGGTCCATCTGCGCTTGGTCGAGGACGAAGAATTGCTGGTTGGTCGGCGAATCAATGAAGAGGGTATATCCCTTTTCCAGGAAGGCGGCCCGCAGGCGCATGGCCATTTCGACGGCATGGCGGCTGATTTCGAAATACAGGCCGTCCGTAAACAGCGTGTCGAACTGGATGCCCAGCAGGCGCCCTTTCGCCAGCAGGGCGCCGTGCTGTTTGATGGTTGTGAAGAAATGCGCCGGGGCATTGCCTTGCGGGAAGACGACCGCTTCCCCCATCAGCGCGCCGACTTTCGTCCCGCCGATGTAAAAGACGTCGCACAGGGACGCGAGTTCATGCAGGGAAATGTCGTTCCCGGGGCTCATGAGCCCATATCCGAGCCGGGCGCCGTCGATAAAGAGCGGCAGGCGGTAACGGAGGCAGACCTCCCGGATGGCCGTCAATTGCGCCTGGGTATAAAGGGTGCCGTATTCCGAAGGGAAGGAGAGATACACCATGCCCGGAAAGACCATGTGTTCGTGCGCGCCGTCGGCGTAGAAGGCTTTGAGCCAGTCTTCCAGTTCGCCGGCGTCCATCAGTCCGCCGT
>CADBPH010000121.1 GCA_902796455.1 uncultured Bacteroidia bacterium | reverse complement strand
TTTTTACAGAGTCTTTGCAAACACACGCAAGCTCTTTGAGTACATGTCCCCGGCTGCATAGGACAAGCCGATGGAGTGGGTGACATTCTTGTACGTCATCACCCTGACATGCTTCGCCCCTGCACCGACAAGGGCTTCCCTGAAGCGGCGCGCATTATCCGGGCCGATGGTAATGTCAGCCGTACCCTGAAACAGTACCGCCTTGAAAGACAGACCGGTTTTGGACTCCGCGATCTTGACGGGGGAGAACTGGCTGATATAATCCGGATCCCATTCGTTCAGGTAAGTGTCATACGGGTGCCGCCTCTCGGGTTTCGACTCTGGGGCGTAAGTATCCATCGTTAATTGCAGGTCATACGCTCCATACCAGCCCGCATAGGCCTTGGTCTGTGGGAAATGCAAGGCGCAACAGGCCGACAAATGTCCACCGGCGGAACTGCCCGCAAATCCCACCCGCTCCGGGTCGATGCCAAACTCCCGGGCCCGTGAGAGAACATATTCCACCGCATCGTAACAGTCTTTGACCGTGTCCTCCATACGCGCCCCGGGGACATCTGCAAAGGTGTATTCAATACTGACGACGGTGATTCCGTACTTACCCGCAAGGGTTTTACAAAAACTGGCGGATGCTGTGTAAGTCCCTTTGATCCAACCGCCTCCATGGATGAAAAACACGACGGGGGAGTTGCTCTGCCCCGACCTGTATATCCTCATGGGGAGATCCTTCCCGGAAATACTCTTCTTATATACAAGGTCTTCGGGTAGTATCTTATCTTTTTCAGTATTCCTAAGTGGCCGATTCTTACTTTTGTAAGGAACGAGTGCCTTGGGGAGTCGATTGGGATCGCCTATCACAGCCTCATAGGCTTTGGCGTTCGGGATGATATAACTGCCGTCACTCTCCTTGACGAGGGGCATCCCATAGCGGTTGCGAAAGTTTTCCGCCCTAAGAGGGGCCAGGAATAAAACCGATGCGGTCAACGCAAACAGGAGTACTCTCAGAGATTTCATTATTATTGATTTTTATTGTTTTTCAATCGTTTTGCACAAACGGGCAACGTGGTCGACAAGGATTTGGACAGCCGGTTTGGCCATTTTGCCGTGGGTGTAGCCCTGAAGCTCATAAATGTGTACATCGGGATGTCCCGTCAGTTTGAGCATCCTCCAGAAATAGGCATTCTCTTCATATCGGCCGAACATTTCCTTTTCCCGGTCGCCTGAAACAATGATGATGGGCGGAGCATCGGGACGGATATGATATAAGGGTGCATATTCATCGATAAATGGTTGCAGTTCGGTCATTCCCAGAGTCTTGCGGTAGGTGAAATGAGAGAGGGCCTGTCCGCTGAAGGGAAACAGACCGGCAATCCGGTCGGCGTCGACCCCGTATGCTGCCAGCCAATGTTTGTCCAGGCCGACCATATCCGTGAGATATCCGCCCGCAGAGTGGCCGGCTACAAATATCTTTTGGACAGAACCGCCGTATTCGGCCGCATGTGCAAAGGCCCAGGCAACGGCCGCAGCCGCATCGTCGATGCAATTGTCGATCACCCCGCGCGGCATGAGCCTGTAATTCGCCGAAATCAAGACATACCCGTGATTCAGCAGGTCGACGGGAAATCCCTTTTTGTCACCGCGGGTGAGACCACCACCGTGGAACCACACGATGACAGGGCAGTCCGAGGCGTTTTCAGGGGAATATACATCGAGTTTGCAACGTTCTTGCGCATAAGAATCGGAGGACGGGGAATAAGGTATGTCCGAGACCTTTGGCGCCGGCTGGGCGGCGGCATCTATCAGCGACAGGGTTCCGGCCATCAGGATGAGAAGGATGAGTCTACGCATGCTATGAATAATTGTTGTAATCTGATGAAAAAGCCGGAGCGGATTGACCACTCCGGCCCTTGAAAACCCATCAACAACTAATTACCGTCATTAAAGGCATTATTCTCCCAACCCGGGTTCTGGGTGATGTTCGGGTTGCGGACCATCACCATGGCGGGGATGGGATAAAGATACTGCTTTTTCCCGAATACACGGTTCTTATCCTCCTGCGTATTCCAGGCAAGATAGTATCCTCCGCCCGGAGCTGCATGCACCTGCAGGTCCGAAGAGGCCGGGTCAGTCGAAACGACACGGGACATCACTTTGTCACGTTCCGTCTCCGGAACCAGGGCCAGGGCGGCCTTCAGTTTTGCTTTCGTCGTATAATACACGGCATCGCCGATACCGTCACCGTCAAGGTCCAGCGGCTTGTCGATATCCTCGATGTACATGCCCGTCCAGGAAATGGTCATGAGTTCTCCGCAGGCCCAGCGGCGGATGTCGTCGAAACGGAAGCCCTCCAGGCATAGTTCACAGCCGCGCTCGCGACGGATCTCCAGGATAGCTGCATCATTGACATCCGGATAATAGGTCTGCTGCAGATAGGTGTCCACTTTTGTCGGCTTTGATGTCAGGCCTCCGGTGATACCCGCGCGGGCGCGGATTGCACCCACGGTCTGCGCCCAGTCGGCATCGCTGAGCGTTCCCAGTTCGGCTTTCGCCTCTGCATAGTTCAGCAGAACCTCCGCATATCGGAACAAAGACAGCATGTTATCGTTCAAAGCCTTGGTATCGGCGGCTTTCGCATCCACACAGAACTTGATCGGCTGGTAACCCAGGCGGGCATAGCCATCAATCTCCGGAAGTACTGTCTCGCCTTCGCGAACGAAGCCCGGCGTACGGATGATCTGCGCCAGACGGGCGTCGCGATTGCGCGTCTCGGCATAGAACCCTTCCGTTTCCCAGCCCGGGCGGTCCGTGTAAGGAGTACCGTCGGTCTGAAGGAAGGTGCAGATGAACGGACGGATGAAGTTACAACAGCTGCCATTGGTCTGGGAGTTGAAATAGACGTTCGTCCCGTGGACTGCCGCGAGGTCGGAACTGAACACTTCGGCCATCATGATCTCATCCGTCTTCGGCGCATTGGCGAGGAACATGTCACGATAATCCTTAGCCGGCTTACCCGTCGAATAGAGCTTATAGCCCGAGTTGTCCATCACATACTTCGCCGCCGTTGCAGCCCGATCCAGCCAGGTCGAAGACGAGGTCGACAGGTTCAGCTTGTGATATTTACGGAATGTCCCTTCGAACAGGGCGATGCGGGAAGCGAACGCATAGGCCACCCACTTCGTCACCTGGGAGCAGGTCGGATCCTTGTCAAGCGAGATGTTCTGCTGGGCGAACTCAAGGTCTTTCCAGACATTTTCCATCACTAGCTCGCGGGAATCCCTCGGGGCCATCAGGGCATCCGTCTCGTTCACATCCAGCGCATGGTCAATCCAAGGCACATCACCGAACTGCTTGACCATACCGTAGTAGAAATATGCCCTCCAGAAACGGGCCAGACCGATATAATTGTTCTTGACCGGCTCCTCGACCTGGGCCTCTTCACAATTCTGGAGGAACCAGTTAATGTTGCGGAGCTCTTTCCACACGGAAGCGGACCAACCGCTGGCCACTTCGGCATTGTACGCATCCTTGTGGAGAAATGCCTGATAATTCGTAGCGTCCAGGTAATCAACCATACGGCCCTCGATATATCCCAGGTCACTGCCGGAAGGAAGATATTCGTAGAAGGACCAGGAATAGGCCTTTATCCCGGACTCCGAACCAAAAACCGTTTCCTTGCTCACCGATGCGATAGGCTCCTCAGTGAGATCGCAGGAAACCGCCATCAAACCGGTTGCAACCGCGCCCAAAAGAAGTTTTGTTATCTTTTTCATATATATTTCGTTTTAGAAGGTAAGGGAAACACCGAAAGTAACGGTCCGAAGGAGCGGGTAGGCCACACCCTCACCGTAACTATCTCCATCCATGTCAGGATCGGTTGAATTTTGGGAAGTAAAGACATTTTGAAAACGTTTGTTGATACGGTACAACGGAGACCAGTCCCAAAGGTTTTCGCCGGACAGATAGAACTTCAGGTCTCTCAAGCCCACTTTCGAGACCACCTTGCGCGGCAACGCGTAGCCCAGCTGGGCGCTCTTCAGACGGATGTAGGCGACGTTCTGGAGATAGCGCGTGTTGGGATAGCTGTTGTAGGCGAATCCGCCGTTGTACGTGCAGTAACGAGGCAGATAAGCATCCGGATTCTCCGGAGTCCAGATGTTGCCCAGTTGCCATGTCGGAATGTTGTAAAAAGGCTTGCCGTACTGGCCCCAGATTAAGGCATTCGTACCCGGATACCAGTCCTGTTTTCCGACACCCTGGAAAAATGCGTTCAGGAAGATGCCTTTCCAGTCGCCGCCGAGGGTGAAGCTGAACTTATAGCGGGGTTGGGAGTTGCCGATGACGAACCTGTCGCCCGCGTCGTCCACCGTATTCGTGCCACGGTCGATCCTGTCGTTCCCGTTACGGTCCACAAACCGGACATCGCCGACATACCACTTGTTATTATTCGATGCCTTTATCAGCGTATTGACATATCCCTCGAGTTCCCTCTCGTTCTGGAACAGGCCGTCGCTTTCGAAGCCCCAGATCTCGCCGATCGTCATGCCCTCATAGTAGTCAGACAGAAGCTTTTCCGGGTTGTTGTACTTATCGATGACCGTTTTGTAGTCGTGCATCGTCGCTTTTATCTGATAACGGAACGGACTCCCACCCAGGTTGAACTGGTCTTTCCACTCGATGGAAAGCTCCCAGCCGCGCGTCGTCAAGTCCGCGTAGTTGCCTTTCGGAGAAGAAGCACCGAATACGTCCGGAAGCGTCATACCCTTCGTGTACATGTCCGTGGTCTTGCGCACATAGTAGTCTCCGCTGAAGGTGAAACGGCCACCCAGGAGCTGGAAGTCCAGGCCCAGGTCCTTGGTTGTCGCTGTCTCCCACGTCAGTCCGTCAGGAATCACCGCAGGAACACTTAAGTACTTGTTCAACGTGCCGTTTACCAAGCGGGAGGACTGAGACGGGGAGAGTTCCTCAAGATAACTGTAGGGGCTTACGTTACCATTGCCCAGCGAACCGTAGGAAGCGCGGATCTTCACGTTGCTCACATAAGCCGGATCTATGTGCCAGAAAGGTTCCTCGGAAATACGCCAGCCGGCGGAAACCGACGGGAAGAAGGCCCACTGCTGGGAGGCAGGGAACTTCGAAGACCCGTCGTAACGCCCGTTGAATTCGAGCAGGTAGCGGTCCTTG
>CADBPH010000120.1 GCA_902796455.1 uncultured Bacteroidia bacterium | reverse complement strand
CAAACCGTCATCTTCCGGCCAGGGAGTGTCGATCTGCGCATCCTGGCCGTCGCCGGCATATCCGTAATCCGGCCGGCACACCCGCAGGCGGGCATAATTCAGGCTGACAGCCCATTCCCCGGCTTCATCCACCGCACTCACCGGACGGCCGATGATCCTTTCCTGCCCGGTTTTCCAGTTCAGCAGGACGCTCACGAACTGTCCGTCCCGGCAATCGTTGAAGACGCACAAGCCGTCCTCCCAGGGAAGCCAGTGGAACATGGCTGCCTCCTGGAAATTCCAGCAAACCGTCTTGGAAATGGGAATGATCCGGTTATGGTCCTGCAAGTCCACCAATGCGACGGTCGCCGTATCCGTCTCGAGGGCCAGACGGCCGGTAAAATCGGTTTCAAGAATGCTGAGATACCGCCCGTCCGGGCTCCAGGAATTGATTCCGAAATAACTGGCCAGCAAATGCTCCTTGGGGCCGGAAGTGACTGCAACGGCGTCGCCTACTTCCGGAAAGGGGGGAAGATCCGGATGATTGCATGCCGCAAGGACGACCGCGCAAACAGCAAAACAAACAAGAGTCCTTTTCATGATTAAAATCTTACTGAAATACCCACACCATTCGCCGTCGGGCCCAGGCTCACCTGCGCGATCGGTTTTCCGGCATTGCAGGCGCCTGCGATCTGATTGAGTTTCTTGCAGTTCACAATCAGCATCGGGATACTGGCGACAACGGCTCCTGCGCCCACGGCTGCGGCAATCAGGCCGCCTGTCATCAAGGGCTCCCCGGCTTTCGCTCCTTCGCCGGCAGCCTGCTGGGCCGTTTCCTGCCCGCCGATGGAACCGACGACCGCCCCTGTCGCGGCACCCAGGACACTGGTGGTCGCCCCGATGATCAGGACAAAACCGCCCGCGAGTGCCGTGACGCCCCCGCCGATGGCCAGCCCCATGCCGGCATTCCTCCCCGCCTTGGCCTTGTCCCACGCAGCGTTATAATCCACGCCGCCGACATTCGCCAGAAGGGCCGCCTGCGCCTCGCGGGAGAGTTTCTCGCCATTCACTTTCAGGTGCGTCCCCGCCCGTTTGACGACATCACCGCCGACGTTCTGCCCCCAGGCAGCAATTGACAGGAGGGACAACAATAAGACGATCATCAGTTTTTTCATACTCCAGGTTTTTAGATAGCGGAATTTGACAGGATCATGAATTATCTCAAAGATAAACATATTTTTTTTAGTTTTTTCCTATCTTTATGATGTTCAAACTTTATCCACATGAAATCTCCCTTTTTCCCCCTGCTGGCTACGGTGCTGCTGACCGCAGCCGCCGGATGTTCCTCCCTGAAAACAGACCCTACGGAAAGCGACCTGGTTTTCACGGACCTCGCGTCCGTCTGGGATGAAGCGATGCCGCTTGGAAATGCGACCGTCGGCGCCCTCGTCTGGCAGAAAGAAGATCACCTGCGCCTTTCCCTGGACCGAATCGATCTCTGGGACCTCCGGCCCGCCGAGACGCATATCGGGGACCATTTTTCCTTCGAATGGGTCAAGGAACATATCAAAAGCGGAGATTATGCTCCCGTGCTGGAAAAATTCGACCGCCCGGCCAATAAGTACCCCGCTCCGTCGAAAATCCCGGGCGCGGGACTGGAAATCAACACCGCGGACTGGGGCACCGTCAAAGCATCCCGCCTGTTCCTCCGGAATGCGCTCTGTGAAGTCCTGTGGGAGAACGGAACACGCCTGCAGACGTTCATCCCGGCAGAAGGCTCCGTCGGTTGGCTGGTTTTCGACCATGCGCCCGCTTCGCTGGATATCCAGCTGGTTCCGCCTGAGTATCAAGCGGCTGATCCGGCCCAGAGCGGGGATCTCGGCGCCAGCTCCCTCCAGCTTTTGGGCTACGAACAAGGACCCGTCCAAAAAGAGGGGAACACCATCACCTACCACCAGTGCGGCTACGGGGATTTCTTTTACGATGTGGCGATCGGCTGGAAACGGACCGGCAACCGGCTGGCCTGCGCCTGGAGCGTGACCTCGTCACGGTCCGGCAAAGAGGCGGTGAAAGAGGTGGAAGAAGCGCTGAATCAGGGATTCCGCAAAGCCTACAAGGGACACACGGCCTATTGGAATGCTTTCTGGAACGAATCCGTCGTCGAAGTTCCGGACACCTTGATCCAGCACCAGTATGACAAAGAGATTTACAAGTTCGGCTCCACGGCCCGGAGCGATTCCTACCCGATTTCCCTCCAGTCCGTCTGGACGGCTGACAATGGGAAGCTTCCGCCGTGGAAAGGAGACTATCACCACGACCTGAACACCCAGCTCAGTTACTGGCCGGCTTACAGCGGCAACCGCCTGCAGGAGGGGCTGGGATACCTGAACACCCTCTGGTCGCAACGGGACGCTTACAGGGAATTCACCCGCAAATATTTCGGAAAGGACGGTATCGCCGTACCGGGCGTCTGCACCCTGGACGGACACGCCATGGGGAGCAACTGGGTGATGTATGGTTTCTCCGCCACGACTTCCGCCTGGCTGGCCCAGCATTTCTACCTTCACTGGAAGTATTCGGCCGACGCCGCTTTCCTGAAAGACCGGGCCTACCCGTTCCTGAAAGAAGTCGCCCTATTCCTTGAGCAGCAGACCATTGTCCGCCCCAACGGCGTCCGTACATTTGAATACAGCGCCAGCCCGGAGATCAACAACAACCGGATAGACGCCTGGTTCAGCAATATCACCAATTACGACCTGGCCCTGACCCGGTTTGCCTTCTCGGCCGCCTCGGAAATGGCTGATTCCCTGGGATTAGCCGATGAGGCGAAGCATTGGAAATCCCTGTTCGGTCAGCTTCCCTACTATGCCCTGGACGAGGACGGCGGACTGTCGATTGCGCCGGATTATCCCTATTCCCATTCCCACCGCCACTTCTCCCATGCGCTGGCCATCCACCCGCTCGGCCTGCTCGATGCCGGCCACGGCCCCGAGGAAAAGCGGATCATCGATGCCACCCTCGCCAACCTGCACCGGCATGGATCAACCTGGTGGACAGGATATTCCTTCTCCTGGCTGGCCAACCTGGAGGCTCGGGCGGGACATGGAGAGGAAGCGGCCGAGGCGCTGCGCACTTTCGCCAGCTGCTTCTGCCTCCGGAACTCCTTCCATGCCAATGGGGACCAGACCAAGAGCGGCAAGTCCCGGTATACGTACCGGCCCTTTACCCTCGAAGGGAATTTTGCCTATGCCGCCGGCCTCCAAGAGATGCTGCTCCAGAGCCAAGACGGCATCATCCGGGTATTCCCGGCCATTCCTTCCGACTGGAAAGACGTGAAATTCAATCGCCTGAGAGCCATCGGCGCATTCCTTGTCAGCGCCGGAATGAAAGGGGGTGAGATCACGTCGCTGACTGTCTTCTCAGAAAAAGGAGGGCGGCTGCGCATCCTTTCCCCGAAGGACGGACAACTGATTGAGAAAGAAACGGTTCCGGGCGAAACAATACAAATCATCTGACGCATGAAAAGGACCCTTTTATTTGTCATTCTTTCCTGCCTGGTCCTGCCCTTGTCCGCCCAGACAGCAGTCAGTCTGTTCTGGCGTGCGGACAGTCTCCAGGTCCCTGAGATTGTCTCCGAGCAGGCCGTCCAGTACAAATATGTCGGCCACCATGGCCCGGCAGTAGAGAATACCCATTGTGCCCTGCGCATCTATTTCAATGACAGCGGCGCCATTGATGTCTACTCCAAGAGCGGGAAGCAGATGGAGCTCCGCAAGTACCTGTGGTATCCTTCCGCTGAGCAGCAGGACCGGGAAGAAGCCGGCTGTGACGAGTACCTGGTCGGCAAGACAGTCGGGCTGGGCGGAATCGCCCTCTGGGACGGAGAGAAGGAGGTGAAACTCGCCGCCACCCGGGGCCGGACGGCCCGTGTCGGGAAAATGCGCGACGGTGCTTATGCTGAAATGATTGCTTACGGGGTCCTGTACAAGGGCAGCCCGGTGGATATTTCCATCCGCGTGGAAATGAAGGACAACAGCCGTACGGCACAGGTGATCGCTTCCGAACTGAACGGGCGCAAGGTCCAGTTCCTGACAGGCGTCAACTACCACCCCGGCGAGACGGTGGAATACGGCCGGAACTATATTTCCGTCTGGGGCGTCCATCCGGCCGACGTGTCGCAGCATCCCAGCGCCCTGGGCGGCGGGATGTGGTTCCAGCCCCGGCATTTCCTCGCTCCGGAGAAAACAAAGGACATGGTCCGCATCGTTTCCAAGCCGGCCTCCCGGATCAAGACCTGCGTCGTTGCGGCATCTGTCAAGGAAGCCGACCTGAACACAGCAGACAAGTTCGCCGCATACATGCGGAAAAGCGAGACCAAGCTAGACACCGTGATTCCCGGGAGCAAGAAAGAGGATAAGGACCACATCATGAGTGATGCCTACTGGAAAATCTGGAATCCGCAAGTCCAGGCCAGAATTGATGCGGACATTGACGCCAACCGGAAGGCGGATGCCATTCTCCGGCTGAACCTCCCGGCAGGAACGAAGGTGAGCATCGAGCAGGTTTCACACGACTTTATTTTCGGGGCCCAGATATTTAATTTCAACCAGTTGGGCACGCATGAACGGAATGAGCGCTACAAGGATCTTTTCGGGACCCTCTTTAATTCGGCGACCATCCCGTTTTATTGGAAAACCTTTGAAACAGAGCCGGGACGGTTGCGTTTTGCAACGGAATACTGGGATACGGAAGACTTCTGGAACAATTGCGACAACCCCCAAAGCCAACCGCACTGGAGACGGCCTTCCACGGACCAGATTGTAGAATTCTGCGAGCGCAAGGGCATCCGGGCGCATGGCCACACGATGATCTGGGGCTCCCGCATTTCGCAGCATCCCCACTGGATCATAGAAAAAAAGATGACCGGAGCCGAACTGGAAACCATGCGCACCTATCTCAAAGACATGGCTGCGCCGAAAACCCGGAAGGAAAAATACACAGCACGTTATGATTCTCTGTCTGCCGACCGGATTGCTGCCAGCCTCCCCGAGTATACCCGAACCCTTAACGACTTGTTCGAAGACCGGATCCGGACGCTGGCGGCCCATTATGGCGACCGGATTCAAAGTTGGGATATCGTGAATGAGAGTTCTACGGATTTCAAGCAAATGAATCCCGGAGGAGCGCTCATGAAGAGTTCCCGGTATGGACTCATGCCGGCCGATTACACCTACAAGGCCTTTCAGGTTGCCCAAACCGTATTGCCGGACAAGGTTCTGCTGAACATCAATGACTACAATCTTTCCAAGATCTATCTCGACCAAGTCAACAGTCTGACGAGCAGGGGCTGCCGGATTGACATCATGGGCTGCCAGAAACACTTGTTCAGTTCTAAACAAAGCCTGCAAATTGCTGCCGGGGAAGATCTTGTCACACCGGAACGCACATGGAGATGGACAGACTTGCTCGGACAGGCCGGTAAGCCGCTTCACCTGAGCGAAATTACGATAACGGCGCCCGGTAATGACGAACGGTCCCGCATGATCCAGGCCGTCATCGCCCGAAACTTGTACCGGATCTGGTTCAGTGTCCGTCCGATGATGGGCAT
>CADBPH010000119.1 GCA_902796455.1 uncultured Bacteroidia bacterium | reverse complement strand
TCCCTTTTCAAAAGCCTGATGGATAGCATTCTTGAAAGAGATTATCTGGCAGTTTTGCAGTTGGGGGAAACATTATCCGGGCTGGATTCGCGTGAAAAACAGAAAGCTTTTTGTACATTTGCCGGAGGGTGTCTGCGGAAAGTGTTCATGCTGCAGCAGGGAATGGACACAATCGCCGGGGTTGCCCCGGAGGAGATGCCGGATTATGCTTCCTGGGCGGAGCGTCTGGACAAGGCGTTTTGCCGCCGTTGCCTGTCATATCTGGGGCGTGCCCAGATGCTGATCGACCGCAATGTGAACCAGAAGATTGTCTTTTGCAATCTGGTGACCCGGATGTTCGCTTCCGTCCGTCCGGGCGCCGCTTAACAGTTTGGGTCATGAACGAAAATGAAAATATACGGTTTGACTGCTCCCGGGGCTGCACGGTTACCCGGGACAAGGACGATGCGCTGAATTGCAACTATCGCCTTGGATGCTGTAAACTGGCTGATTATAACTGGCTGGCCGGAATCGGCCAGGAACAATATTCGTCTTTCTTCGAAGTCCGTTTCAAGAATACCCGGAAGGGGATATACCGGAATACGTCCGGGCAGAGCATCAAGACCGGTGACCTGGTCATCGTGGAGGCCCAGACCGGCCATGACCTGGGAATCGTAACCTTGGAGGGGCCGGTTGTCGCCCGCCAGATGCGCTGCAAGGGGATTGATCCCGAATCGGCGGAACTCCGGAAGATCTATCGGAAAGCGAAGAGTTTCGATATCGAGAAATGGCAGGAGGCCATTGCCCGGGAACATGAAACCATGATCCGGGCCCGCGAGATTGCCGTCGAATTGGGGCTGGAGATGAAAATCGGAGACGTGGAATTCCAGGGAGACGGAACGAAAGCCATTTTCTATTATATCGCGGACGGCCGTGTGGATTTCCGCCAGCTGATCAAGGTTTTTGCCGAGGAATTCCGTATCCGTATCGAAATGAAGCAGATCGGCGCGCGGCAGGAAGCCGGCCTGATCGGCGGAATCGGTGTCTGCGGACGCGAGCTTTGCTGCGCCAACTATATTACGTCGTTCAAGTCGATTACGACGTCGGCGGCCCGGTGCCAGGATTTGTCTCTCAACCCGCAGAAGCTGGCCGGACAATGCGGTAAACTCAAATGCTGCCTGAATTACGAGGTGGCAACGTATCTGGATGCGCATTCCCGTATCCCCAAGGTATCGGAACCGTTGGAATTCGAGGATGGGCACGCTTATCTGGTCAAGACCGATATCCTGCGGGAGATCATGTATTTCTCGTACGACAAGTCTTCGATGGCGGATGTCTATGCGCTGGATGCGGCGCAGGTGCGTGAAATCATCCGGATGAACCGGGCCGGGGAGCGGCCGGAATCGCTGCGGAGCGAGCCGGAGCCTTCGCTGCCCGAGTTCGTGACGGCCGTGGGGGACGACAGCATCACGCGTTTCGACAATGTCGGCAAGAAAAAACGCCGGAATAATCACAAGCGCTCCCGCAAGGGCGGCAAACAGGGGAACGAAAACCGACAGTCCTGACAGCATGCGGAGACGGGGCGGCATATTGCGGATGGGGGCATTCTGCCTGTTGGCAGTTTGCTTGTTTTCCTGCGGGCGTCCCGCTTCGGAGGAACAATTTGTACGGACAGACCAGGCCGATGCCTGGGGACGGTATGTTTTTGCGGTGGATTTCGATGACCCTGCCTGTACGTATGCGTTGGACCTGCTGGTGAGTCTCGATTGCAAGAATGTGGAATTCAAGTCGTTCGGTGGAATGAAACTGGGGATGCTTTGGGAGTCTCCGTCCGGGATCCCCTATGAGGAATCCCTGACCGTCGGTCCGGGGAATGCGGTCGGCGGGAATTTTTTCAGCAAGTATTTGCGGACCGGCTACCGGACGGATCTGCGTCCTGCCGAATATGGGCGTTGGACCTTGTATGTCAGCGTTCCGGATGCGCAGGAGGCAGTTTGCAACGTTTCGGGAATCGGACTGGTTATGAAAAGGGAACAGCATGGGTCACGGTAAACTGCGTAAATTCGAAGAAAACAAATTGTTTTCCTGTCTGCTCCAGCCGGAGTCGGCGGATGTGCTTGACGTCGGAGCATCCTCTCTGGTGTTGAAAGACCATCCGGTCAAGGGACACTGGAACGAGGAAATGTTCGGCGGAACGGATGCGCCCATCGTATTGGAATTGGGGTGCGGCCGGGGAGAGTATACGGTCGAATTGGCCGGACGCCATCCTGAGAATCATTATATCGGGGTGGATATCAAGGGCGCGCGCTTGTGGAAAGGGGCCAAATTTGCAACCGAGAACGGGATGCGGAACGTGGCTTTCCTGCGGACCCGGATCGAGTTTATCGAGGCGTTTTTTGCGCCCGGGGAGGTGTCCGAAATCTGGCTGACCTTCTCTGACCCGCAGCCGCGCAGCGAAAACAGCCGGCTGACCTCTCCGCGTTTCCTGGAGCGGTACCGTTCCTTCCTGAAGCCGGGCGGTATCGTCCATTTGAAAACGGACAGCCTTTTCCTGCACGAGTACAGCAAGGCGGTGGCCCTGTGCAACGGTCTTGACATCCTGGCCTGCAGCGAGGATTTGTATGGGGACGGCAGGGAGAAATTGCACGCCAGTGAAATGGCGGCTGTCTGCGGGCAGCCTGCGGTAGATGCCCTTTTTGAGGTGCAGACGTATTATGAACGGATGTTCCTCGCGGATGGCTTGCCGATCACGTATTTGTCTTTCCGCATCGATCATGCGGGGGACTACGCCTATCCCGAGTGGGACAAGGATTATTGGAAGGAAGTTGAGGGGAAGCGCCGTTCGTTCGGCCACCGTCCCCGATGAGAAATACCATTAAAACAATATGACCATGAGAAAAAATCTTTTAATCGCCGGGGCTTTTGCCCTGTTGAGCGTGGTGGGATGTGGACAGAAGCCCAACACGCTGACTTCCAAAGAAGTGGCCGAAGGATGGCAACTTCTTTTTGACGGTAAGACGCTGGATGGTTGGCGGGATTACAACGGCAAGGAGCTGACCGGTCCCTGGGAGGTTGTCAAGGGAATGATCCAGGCAGACGGCCAGGGTGACGATGCACACGGCTACATCGTGACGGACAAGGAGTATGAGAATTTCGACCTGCAGTGGGACTGGAAAATTTCCAAGGGTGGCAACAGCGGCATGCTGTACCATGTTGTCGAGCAGCCTTACTACAAGGTTCCGTACGTGACGGGTCCTGAGTATCAGCTGATTGACGATGAGAACTGGGAGGCGGTGAATGGTTCTGCCCTGGAAGAGTGGCAGCGCTGCGCCGTGGATTATGCGATGTATGTTCCGGATTTCGCCAAGCGGAAACTCCGTCCGGCCGGCAAGTGGAACACCTCCCGGATTGTATTTGACAACGGGCATGTGACTTATTACCTGAACGGTGAGAAGACCGTGGAATTCGATGCCTGGACGCAGGACTGGTTCAAACGCAAGAATTCCGGCAAGTGGGAGAATGCCCCGGAATACGGTCTTGCCAAGAAGGGTCATATCTGCCTGCAGGACCATGGTTACCCGGCCTGGTTCCGGAATATCAAGATCAAGGAACTGCCGCGCAAGACTGTGGAAAAGGACTTGCTGAACGGCAAGGATACGCAGGGCTGGGTTGTTTACGGTACCGATCCCTGGTATATGGAGAATGGCGAGCTGATCTGCGAAAGCGGTCCGGACAATACGTATGGCTATTTCGGAACGGAAGAGTACTACGACGATTTCGACTTGACCCTGGAGTTCAAGCAGGAAGCCAACGGCAATTCCGGTGTTTTCATCCGTTCGACGGTGGACGGTGTGAAGGTCCGTGGATGGCAGGTCGAGGTGGCGCCTCCCGGAAACGATACGGGCGGTGTGTATGAATCTTACGGCCGTGGCTGGCTGTTCCAGATTCCCGAAGAGAAGGAAAATATCCTCAAGTACGGGGATTGGAATAAGATGCGGATCCGTCTGGAGGGCAATCACCTCCAGTCCTGGCTGAACGGCGAGCCGATGACGGATATCACCGACGAGAAGATCGGACAGGGCAAGGGCCGTATCTGCCTGCAGATCCATAGCGGCGGCGGCATCAAAGTCCGCTGGAGAAACTTCCACATCAAGACGCTGTAGTCTCTGCGTCAATACTTGTAATCGAAAGGGCGGCTGATCATCATAGATCGGCCGCCCTTCCTGGTTGACTCTTGCAATGCCCGTTGGAGGGCGGACCTACAGCAGTTCGTTCCAGTTGCCGGAATAGTAGGCCCGCGCGAGACGGCGGAGCGATGCTTCGTCGCCTTGCCGGATGAATTGGGATTCCAGGTCCTTATAGACATAGAACTGGAACCACCAGCCGTCGTGGTACTTTTCTCTCAAAGATGTGGCACTCAGAAGCTTGGCGTACCAAAGGGTTGGTGCGCCGTATTTCCGGGCGACCTTCTCGGCCGCCTGTGCACGTTTCCACATCTCCCCGGAGACTTGTTTGAACAGCTTCGTATAGTCCTTGTATTTCATGCCGGAAACATCCAGTACTTTGCAGCGGTCGTCCAGCCCCAGTTCTTTCAGGGAAACCGTGATTTCATATTCCTTATCCCCGTCCAGGTCATAGTGAAGCGTGTCCATGAATCCGTTTCCGTCCGTATCCAGGTACTCTACCGTGGCGAACGCAGCCGGCGATGTTCCTTGGAAAGAGCGGTTGAAACCCTGGTAGTAATTTGTGTTCTGGTCGATCCGCCAGACGCCCCGCTCAGCCCCATACAGGTGGATGCGGCCGTCAAAGGCCCCGACATAGATATCGCCGCCGCCCGAAAAGTCTTCATCCCATTCTCCCCGGTCTCCGGAAACATCAGCCTGCACGTGATTGTCCACGCCCCCTTTTTTCGCTCCGACCGGGAAGGCATCCCGGTTCTCATACAGCTCTACCCGTTCCCAACGGCCGCAGTCGTCGTCCTCGTCCCATGTGAAGCGGGCGGATTCCCATTTACCCGCAAATGCTTTCCGGAAGGCCTGTTTCCGATCCGGATAAATGAGTTCCGTCAGCAGGCGGAACCGCGGATCCGGGAAGAAAACGTCGGCTTCCGGCAAGCCCCGCATATTCCGGAGCGGATGGACGCATTCGCTGTAGTTGAATCCTTTCGGGGCGGAATAATGGAGCGTCATGTCGAAATCGAAGTCATTTCCGGGGGCATTGTCATTGTCCATGTCGATTCCCATGGAGAACCATCCCATCCAGCCCTGGTATTGGGTCTTGGGCATCCCCAACTTTTCCGCCTCCGGATCGGGCAGGGCGGTGTCGCAGAAGCGGACAGCCATCTCCGAGAGGCCGTCTCCGTCATAATCATAGAACAGGAACGGATTCTCCCAGTTGTAGCGGAGATCCTTCATCTCCGTGGAAAGCCGGTGGGTTTTCAGGAAGGTGCTGTTGCCGCTGTAATCCGTGTAGAAATCGGAAATCCCGTTCTTTTCC
>CADBPH010000118.1 GCA_902796455.1 uncultured Bacteroidia bacterium | reverse complement strand
GGGGAATATCCTCGCCATAACCGAAGAAATACCGGAGGAACGGGTCCAGCTGGCTGTATTGGTTGGATGCCTTGACCGTCACCTGGACGAACACCACGGCATCCACGGCCGATTCAGCAGCATAGGTAAAATCCGGATACTCCGACTGTGACAAATTGACAGTCCGGTAATTCATATTGTCTGCCGTAGAGGCATTCTTGTTCGGGAGGGCAGCCGCCTCGGGAGTCATCGCTTTCACGACACCGAAGGCCGTCACGCAAGCCACAGCCGCGGAGGCCAACACTGTAAGAAATCCTTTGCTCATGATATAATGTTATTTTGTTGTTTCCAATCTCCTGCGAAAAATCAAAATACATGCCATTTGTCCGAAAAATATTCCTATCTTTGTAGATAGCGTTCCATGACAAGAGCGCCCCTGTCCGAAATATTAAACAAGAAATAACATGAAACTGGTTGTATCAAGTTCCGAATTGCTCAAGGCCATCTTGACCGTATCCAAGGCCATCCCGGCCAAGGCCACCGAAGCCATCCTCGAAGACTACCTCTTTTCCCTGACCGGCAGCGTCCTGGAGATCACTGCCTCCGATATGGAGATCACGCTCCGCACCGAACTGACGGTCACCAGCACCGAGGAGGAAGGCCGGATCGCCGTTCCTGCCCGCCAGATGACCGACCTGCTGAAGGAACTTCCCGACCAGCCGCTGACCATCAGCACCAAGGGAGAGAATTCGTTCGAATGCGCCTGGGCGAGCGGCGCCTCCACCCTGCCGTACTTCAACCCGGACGACTACCCGCAGATCCAGACGGCCGGAGCCGATGCCGTCACGGTTGAAATCCCCTCCGACACGCTTGCAGAAGGGATTTCCAGCACGATTTACGCCTCCTCCGACGAGGATTCGCGCCCGATCATGAACAGCATCTTCTTCGACATCAAGCCGGACATCACGACCCTCGTGGCCTCCGACCTGCAGAAGTTGATCTGCTATAATTCCGAAGAGGTCAAAGCCGCCGCTGACGCCTCCTTCATCCTGAACAAACGCCATGCGGCCGTCATCCGGTCCATCCTCGGCAAAGAGAATGTGCCGGTTACCGTCACCTTCGACAACAAGACGGCGGTCTTCAAGTTCGGCCAGACGACTGTCATCAGCTGCCTGGTCGTCGGCAAATATCCCGACTACAAGACCATCATCCCGCAGAATAACTCCAACATCCTGCGGATCAACCGGCTCCAGCTGCTGAACACGGTCCGGCGCATCGCTGTCTGCTCGCCGAAAGCCTCGAACCACATCAAATTCGACTTCACTCCCGGTTCCATCGAGGTATCCGCCCAGGACCTGGGTTTCGAGATCGCCGCACACGAGAAAATCGCCTGCCAGTATGACGGGGATGACCTGACGATCGGGTTCAAATCCACGCACATCATCGAGATTCTCTCCAACCTTTCCTGCGAAGAAGTTGTCATGAAATTCGCGGACAAACGGCGCTCCGCCCTGATCCTCCCTTCCGAAGAAGAGGCTGCCAGCGAAAAGGTCTTCGGCATCGTCATGCCCATTATGGTCCGGTAAGGCATGGAACTGAATCTCGTCCGCCCGCTCCTGTTTTTCGACATAGAAAGCACCGGCCTGAACATCGCGACCGACGGCATCATCGAATTGAGTTTCGTCAAGGTGCTGCCGCTCAAAGACGGTGAGCAAGAACAGGAAAAACTGATCAAGACATGGAAAATCCGCCCCTGGGACTATCAGGGGCACTGCCAGATTCCGATCGCCCCGAGTGCTTCGGCCGTCAACGGGGTCAAGGATGAAGACCTGGTCGACTGCCCGCGGTTCATCGAAGTGGTCAGCGAAGTTGCTTCCTGGCTGAAAGACAGCGACCTGGCCGGATTCAACTCGACCAAATTCGACCTCCCCATGCTGGCGGAAGAATTCGAACGGGTGAAGAATTATTGCGAAAAGCGGCTCCAGGATGACCGCGTTCCCAGTGACAAGAAAGGGAAAGCCCTGGAACTGCTCCGCGCCATCGACATCAACCTGCATGAATGCCGGATGGTAGACGTCCAGACCATCTACCATTTCATGGAGCCCCGCAATCTCAAAGCAGCCTACCGCTTCTACTGCGGCGGCCACGACTTCCAGAACGCCCACACGGCGGAAGCCGATACCCTGGCGACCTACGAAGTCCTCAAGGGGCAGCTCGAAATGTACAAAGAGCCGGACGGCTTCCACGAACAGGTCCTCAAAAACGACATCAAGTCCCTTTCAGAAATGGGCGGAAGGCCGAAAACGGTTGACTACGCCGGCCGGATCGTCCTCCGCGACGGAGTCCCCACGATCAGCTTCGGCAAATACAAGGACCGCCCGGTCCGGGAAGTATACGAACGCGACCGCAGCTACTTCGCCTGGATCGAGCAGGGAGAATTCACCCTTGACACCAAGCGCCAGTTCCGCCGCCTGCGGGAGCAATTCGACAAGGAAGCGGAGGACCGCAAACACATGCCGCCGAGCCAGGAGCAACTGGATCTGTTGAAAAACGCCTTCATGAAAGGCTGACCGCCGTGAATATCGTTGTCCGGACATATTCCGGGCGGACCGTCGTCCGTCCCGACACTACATGGAAAAGACTCAGTGAAGATCTGTTCCTGCCGGATTCCGTCCGGAAGCTTTCCTATACACCTGTCCTGTTCGCCCACATCAGCCGCGCCGGGCGTGCAGTGGGAAGGCATTTCGCCGGAAGATACTATGATTCATTTAATTACGGAATCTTGCTTTACCCGGAAGACTGGATTGACGGCTCACCGGAAGGCTTTGCCGCCGCTTCCTGCCTGAACCATACCTCCATGCTGAGCGAGCCGCTCCGTCCCATGGAGGAACTTGGCGGCCAACTGGAAATCCACCTGGACCATCAACCCGATTATTCGGTGCAGGGGCATTCCCGCGGGCTCATCGAGCAGGCGCTCTGCGAGGCGACCCAGATCCTTTTCGTCCGGCGCGGAGACTTGGTCGCCATCGAACTGGCACCAAGGAAACTGTTCTGGGACAGGGACATGCACAAAGGTCCCTTCTCCATCCAGGCTACCTACGCCGCAGAAACCTTACTGGACTTCCAGATAATACCGGAGTGAATCCGCTTCGGCCTTGCCTGACAAAATCGCTTCCAGATCCCGAAGAATCCAGTCGGGACGGACAGCCCCGCTTTCCCAGAAATCATTTCCCCCGGCCGGCGTTACCCGCTTGATATTGTTATAGATGTGCGGAATGGTAAACCGGGCGAACAACGGATTCAAGGCAGTCAACTGTTCCCGGGTCCGGCACCAACCCGTGTTCAGCCAGAAATCCGCCTCCCGGGACAGCATATACGCCTCTTCCAGGGAAACGACACGGGACGTCCGCTCCCCTTCCCGGGCCCCGACAACCCGTCCGCCGGCATCGGCGATCAGGCGGGAGAAATAATTCTCCGCGCCGGGGATGAACCACTGGTCGGCATACGGAACATTCAACAGGACGCCGGGGCGCGACGGATCCGAAGCGTGCCGCCCGGCAATTTCTCCATAGGCCGTACAGACCGCTGCGAACAACGAATCCGCCACGGCCTCACGGCCGGTCAAAACGCCCAGCAGACGCATGTATTCACTCCGGGCAAGCGGATGGTCTTCCAAATGCTCATACAAAGTGAACACCCTGATTCCCAGCGATTTCAGTATAGATATATAGGGCGGCTCGACAGAAGAGACGAGATACGTGAGCACGACGTCCGGACGGAGCGAGAGCACGGTTTCATAATCCAGGGCGGCATCGTATCCCACTTCGCGGGCATGCGTGCGGACACCCGGTCCGGATAAATACCCCAGGCCGGAAACGCCGACCACCGCCTCGGGGACGCCGATCGCTTCCAACATCCCGGCATGCGAAGAAGACATGCAGACCAGCCGCTGCAGGGGGCGCTCCACCCACAGGGTGTCGCGGCGGCCGTCAAAGGGAGAAACCGACACGACGAAGGGGACATCCCCCGTTTTCCCGGCATCAAACCAGGCCGCATGAACGGGATAATTCCCGGCGCCGGGCACTCCCGCAGGACGGGGCCGGCAGGAAGGGAGGATTGCACCTATTATATATAAGAGAAAAAACGCCAGCGGACAAGCCACCGCACGGGCTGTGGAACGCATCATGATACAAATGTAGGTATTTCCCCGGAAACTTCGTACATTTGCCGCCATGAGACACATCGACAGGAAAGCCCAGATGATGGATGCCGGGACGGCCTTATTCCGCATGGAAGGAGGATTCGGGACAGCACTCGGACAAGTAAAAGCCGAGATGGCCGAATTCGGCCAGGTCCGTTCCGTCTCCGATGCGCCGGTCGACCAGCGGCACGCGCGTGAACATGTCTGCGAGCGGGATCTCCCGGCCAGCACGGCCCACTGCGACCTGTTCCTCGACTATTCCACGCCGTGGCGATACCGGTACATTTCCTGCCTGCTCGAAGAAAGCGGGGAAAGCGGGGCCTATGCCGCCACGTTCAAGGAAGGCAACCGGAGCACCCCGCTGCGGGCGGCGGCCCACATCCTGGGCAGTTTGCTTTTCCTCGTCCTCCCCTTGCTGAGCAAGGCCGGCGGCTGGCTGTGGCTTCCCGGAATCGTCCTCAGTCTCTGCTGCCTGTATGACTGGCTCCGGCCCAGCCGCCGGGCGCAGCAGGTCGTCCAAACCCTTATCCAGACGCTTTCGGCATGAAAATCTGTATCGGACTGTCGGGCGGCGTAGATTCCAGCGTCGCAGCCCTGCTGCTCAAGCGGCAGGGGTATGATGTCTTTGCCATGTTCATGCAAAACTGGCACGATGCCGATGCCACACTCCACGGCGACTGCGAATGGGAAGAAGACCGTTTCATTGCCGAAATGGTTGCCCGAAAGATCGGCATCCCCTTTTACTTCGTCGACTTGAGCCGGGAATACCGCCAGCGCGTCGTCGACTACATGTTCGATGAATACGCCAAAGGCCGGACCCCCAACCCGGACGTGCTCTGCAACCGGGAAATCAAGTTCGACGCCTTCCTTGCGGCCGCCCGCCGCCTGGGAGCGGACGCCGTGGCCACCGGGCATTATTGCCGGAAAGAAGCCGTTCCGGGAGAAACCACGCCGGACGGCCGTCCTGTCTACCGGCTGCTCGCCGGACTCGATGCGGGAAAGGACCAGAGCTATTTCCTGTGCCAGCTCAGCCAGGACCAACTCTCCGCCGCCCTGTTCCCGATCGGCCACCTGCAAAAGAGCGAGGTGCGGGCCCTGGCCAAGGAAGCGGACCTGCCTTCGGCCGAAAAGAAAGATTCCCAAGGGATCTGCTTCATCGGGAAAGTTGACTTGCCGACCTTCCTGAAACAAAAGTTGCAAAGCAAGGAAGGCCCTGTCGTCCAAGTATTTGACGCATACTATGAGCAGGATCCCCACTACCGGGAGGTCCGGTCCATCCTGGACAGCCTGACCCGGGACGGCGCTCCCGCCCGGATGATTACCGGATACGTTTCAGAAGACAAATCGACGGATGTTGCCCCGGAAGGATGCCCCTTCGACCCGGAAAAAGTGGAAGCCCTGAGCGAAGACCGGCTGCGGATCCTGGCCACCCCGGTCCGCTACGACCTCACCTTCGAGACAGAGACCTACCGCTCCGGCAAGCACCACATCAAGAAAACCCGGTACAAAGAGAATCCGTACGGCAAAATCGTGGGAACGCATGACGGCGCCCAGTTCTATACCATCGGGCAGCGGAAGGGCCTCGGCATCGGGGGACATGACCAGTCG
>CADBPH010000117.1 GCA_902796455.1 uncultured Bacteroidia bacterium | reverse complement strand
TAGAATGATACCGTTTCTGCGCAATATCCTCTAATTCAGCCAGATAGGTCGTCTCATGGTAGAGCAGGTCAACGCCGCGGACCCAGCTGGCCAATTCCGGGAAAGGAGCCGTATCGCTGCAATAGGCGTAGCTTCGGGGGGAATAGGGCAGGTAAGCCGCCTCTTCATTGCGGATAACCATCTCCGTCCCGTCCGGATTGACGCGTACGACATCGCCGCCCTGCTTCAAGGTCCCGATTTCCGTCAGCGAGAACCCATACTTTTCCAGCACGTCTTTCCGCACATTATACTGAGGTTGTTTTTCACGGAAAAGGTACCCGAACGTATCGATCTTGTGCCGGAGCGGAAAAGCCAGGATTTCAAAACTCTTGGCACTGAAAACCACCTCGGGGGCCTTCATGGACAACGGTTCGAAATCAATGTCGAAAAGCAGTCCCTCCCCGAAATAGGAGAGGAAGAATTTCAGGATCGGGCCGAAATTGGAGGGGGCATACAGGCGCAGGGGGGCTGTCCGCCCCATCAGGCCCAAGGTGGAGAGCAGGCCGAAAATACCGAAGACATGGTCCCCATGGATATGCGAAATGCAGACCGCCTCGATCTTCATGGGAGAAACCCCGAATCGAAGCATCTGCATCTGCGTGCCTTCTGCACAGTCCAACAAGAACAAGCGCCCATGTACGGACAGTACCTGGGCGCTCGGGTTCCTTCCAATGACGGGCTTGGCCGAAGCCGTGCCCATCATCTTCAATGAAAAATCCATGGATTATTCACCTTTTTCAAGCTTGTCCTTCAGGGCAGCCAGTTCGGAGATGTCACCGAGGGTCGTCTTCTCCAGGTTGGAGTTGATCTTCTTGACAGCCTTCTTGGTGGTATCTACCTCAGCGGCAACCTTTTCAGCCTTTGCTTCCGCATAGGTCCGGGTGTGGGAAACCAGGATGCGGCGGGTGCTGCGGCGGAGTTCAACGACCTTGAACGGCAGGGTCTCACCGACAATGGCGCTCTTGCCGTCTTCCTTCACCAGATCCCGGTTGAAGCAGAATGCTTCCGTTCCGCCCAGGTTGATCGTAGCGCCCTTATCGGCGATGGCTGCGACCGTACCCTCAACGACGGAGCCGACAGGATACTTGGCCTCGAGCTCGTCCCAAGGATTCGGGAGAAGCTGCTTGTGACCGAGGCTGAGCTTGTGGTTCGCCTCATCGAAGTCGAGGATAACGACATCCAGCTTGTCACCGGCCTGGCTCATCTCGGAAGGATGCTTGATCTTCTCCCAAGAGAGGTCGCTGATATGGACCAGTCCTTCAATACCGTCTTCCAGTTCAGCGAAGACACCGAAGTTGGTAATGTTGCGGACAACAGCACTGTGACGGCTTCCGACAGGATATTTCTCGCGGATATTCTCCCAAGGATTGGGAACCAGCTGCTTCAGGCCAAGGGACATCTTGCGGTTCGCGCGGTCCAGAGAGAGGATCTGTGCTTCCACTTCGTCGCCGACCTTGAGGAAGTCCTGTGCAATCCGAAGCCGGGGAGACCAGGACATTTCGGACACATGGATCAGGCCTTCGACACCCGGCATAATCTCCACGAATGCGCCGTAATCAGCGATGAGGACCACTTTACCTTTCACCTTGTCACCTTCCTTGAGGTTCGGATCGAGGCTCTCCCAAGGATGCGGAGTGAGCTGTTTCAGACCGAGGGCGATGCGCTTCTGCTGCTCATTGAAATCGAGAACGACCACCTTGATCTTCTCGTCGAGGCTGACGATTTCTTCAGGGTTGTTGATACGGCCCCAGGAGAGGTCGGTGATGTGGATGAGACCGTCCACACCGCCCAGGTCGACGAATACACCGTAGTTGGTGATATTCTTGACCGTACCTTCGAGGACCTGGCCTTTCTCCAGTTTGCCGATGATTTCGCTCTTCTGCTTCTCGAGTTCGGCTTCGAGGAGGGCCTTGTGGGAAACGACCACATTGCGGAATTCCTGATTGATCTTCACAATCTTGAAGTCCATGGTCTGATCCACGTATGCATCATAGTCACGGATGGGCTTGATGTCGATCTGGGAACCGGGCAGGAAGGCCTCGATACCGAAGACGTCGACAATCATACCGCCCTTAGTGCGGGTCTTGACATAACCCTTGACAACTTCGTTGTTGTCGAAGGCTGCGTTGACCATATCCCAGGAACGGAGCTGACGGGCTTTCTTGTGGGAGAGGATCAGCTGACCCTTGCGGTCCTCGGCGGACTCGACATAGACTTCCACTTTGTCACCCACCTTGAGTTCCGGATTGTAACGGAATTCCGGAGCGGGGATGACACCTTCGCTCTTGTAGCCGATGTTGACGACGACTTCCCGCTTGGAGATGCCGGTCACAACACCCTCGACAACCTCATTCTCGACGACCTTGGAAAGGGTCTGGTCATAAGCCTGGGCAATCTGGGATTTGTCGGACTCGCCGTAGACGGCAGCCTCGTTCTCAAAAGAATCCCAGTCAAAAGCCTCGGGAGCGACGGAGGCGTTGAGGGGGGCTTTCCCGGTTTTGTTTTCTACAGGAGCCTGCGGGGTCTCTTCGACCTGGGGCTCAACTGCTGCGTTCATGTTTTCTTCCATTTTTAAGTGTAAAGGAATTAGGGGTTTAACATTATTTCTTGTACCTTTCCCACGGCGTTTGGGCACACCTTGGGAAAAAAGGCGTGCAAAGATAACAAAAATGTCTGAATCACAGAATTTTTGTTTGATTTTTTTGCGGAATGTTTTTTGGCGGGGTTTTCCCGAGTCTATGCCAGCTTGACGGCGGTTCCGGAGGCAGTCACCATCATCATGCCGCCATTCTCGCCAAGCACTTCGTAATCCAGGTCAATCCCGATGACGGCATCAGCTCCCAATTCTTCGGCATGATGGACCATCTCGTCCATCGCCTGATTCCGGGCACGGATCAATTCATCCTCATAAGAACCGCTGCGCCCGCCGACGATGTTGCGGATGGCCGCTGCAAAATCCCGGATGAAATTAACACCCGTAATAACCTCGCCGAAAACCACGCCCCGGTACTCCGAAACCGTCCGGCCTTCAATGACAGAAGTGGTTGTAAGAATCATATCATCAACTATTTATGGTTACAGCATCTTCCGGCGCTTGAACACATACAGGACAATCCCCAGGGACACCACCATGATTCCGATGATAATCAGCCAAGCGAACCGCAACTGGGACAGGGGCAGCGCGACGTTCATGCCATAGAAGCTCGCAACGAGGGTCGGCGGCATGAGCAACAGGGAAATCAGCGTAAAGATTTTCATGATCCGGTTCTGGTCCAAATTGATCAGACCGACCACCGTGTCCTGCAGATATTCCAGACGCTCGAAACTGAAGTTGGAATGATTGATCAGGGAAGCAATATCCTGCTGGAGGACATTGAAACGGGGTTCCAGCTCGGCCGGATACTTGTCGCTCTTCATCAGGTTGGTGATCAGCCGCTGCTTATCCACGATGTTTTCCCGGATAATCATGGTGTTCTCCTGTAACTGATTGATATCCAGAAGGAATTCCTCATTGATATCTTCCTGCTGATTGATGCGCTTGCTGTACTGCGCAATCTCCTTGGAAAGGAGCTCGATCATGTCCGCGTCCAAGTCGACACGCTGGTCCAGAATACTGACAAACACCCAGTACCCGTTCGGGAAAAGCCGCGGGATCGCGACCATTTTCCGCTGGAGTTCGGTAAAACTCCGCAGCGGCACATCCCGGAGCGTCGTCAGCACGTTGTCCACAATCGTGAACGAAACCGCCTCCATCGAATACTCCTCGGGCCCCGGCAGCAAGAAGTTCGTATTGGCAAACAGCGCCGTATCCGTCTCGCGGAACCGGGAAGAACTCTCGATTTCCTCAGCCTGCGCCCGGCTCTGGATTTCCGTTCCGAGGAACATTTCCGTCGCACGTTTTTCCTCCCCTGAAGGGGCGAACAGGTCGATCCAGACCACATTTTCCCGCTGCAGTCCTCCGAGGAAAGTTTCTGCCTGGGATACCAGTATTTTTCCGTTCTCTCTGTAGAAGATATCAATCATGGCCTATCCTCCTGGAGCGGACGAATCCGCGGTTATTTATTCTTTTCTACAAGATACTGTTCCTCCTTATAAGTCAATCCCATCAGGACGATGGCCAACACGCAGGCGGCAATCAGCAGCATGAAGGTCCAATTCCAGCCCGCAGACTGGGCGACAGCGCCGATGACCACATTGGCCAGGATCGCCGTCCCGAAGAAATAGCCGAAGAAGCCTGTCAGGCCCGCAGCGGTTCCCGCCGCATTCTTCGGAGCCAGGTCCAAGGCCTGGACACCGATCAGCATCACGGGGCCATAGATGAAGAAACCGATGCCGATCAGGGAAATGATCACCATGGTCAGGTTGTCGATGAATACCCAGTACAGCACGATGAACAAGGCGACCAGCGCCATGAAAAGCATCGTCGGAAGCGCCCGGCGTCCATGGAACAGCTTATCGGAAAGCCACCCGCAGATCAAGGTTCCCGGGATGGCGGCGAATTCATAGGCGAAATACGCCCAGCCGGCCGATTTCAAGTCGATTCCTTTCTCCGTCAGGATGGTCGGCGCCCAGTCAAGGCACCCGTACCGGACCATGTATACGAAGGCGTTGGCAAGGGCGATATACCACAAGAACTTGTTATTCAGGACATATTTGAAGAAAATCTCCTTGGTGGAAAGCGTCTCCTCATGCTTCTCCGAATAATTCTTCGGATAATCATTGCGCCACTTCTCGATGGACGGCAGGCCGCAGGACTGCGGCGTATCCCGCAGCAGCACATAGGCCAGCAGGGCGATGAAAAGGGCCACCGCCGCAGGGAAGACAAAGGTTCCGATCAGGAAATACAATTCCTGATGCGTTCCGTAAAACCAGCTGCCGAACCAGGCCGCACCATAAGTCGCCATCGGGCCGACCAGGGCGCCGCCGACATTATGGGCGCAATTCCAGATCGACATCATCGTTCCCCGCTCACTGACCGAGAACCAATGGGTCATCACCCGGCCGCAGGGAGGCCACCCCATTCCGTTGAACCAGCCGACAAGGAAATTCAGCACACCCATGACGAGGATTGCCAGTGTCTTGTGTTCCGCACCGATAAACTGGATCGGAACAATCATGAAGGCCATGGAAATCGCTGTCAGAATCAGGCCCAGCGGCAGGAACACCCGTGCATTGCTCCGGTCGGACACGCTGCCCATCAAGAACTTGGAGAGCGCATACGCCACCGCGTTCATGGACAGGACCAGTCCGAGTTCCGTCTTCGCGAATCCCAGCGGAGCAAGGGCCGGAATGGCCATCGAGAAATTCTTGCGGACCAGGTAAAAACCGGCATACCCGATAAAGGCGCCGAGGAAGACCTGGAGACGCAGGCTCTTGTATCTGGCATCAGCCTCCGGGCCGGTCTGGGCCGGCTTGTAGGCGGGTTGTTGAAGGAATTTAAGCATGCGGACCTGTTTTATGCAGACGTTGCTCTCCCACCCGAGAAAGCATGAATCAATTCGCTAAGATAGCAATTATCTTCAAAAACACCTAAAAAGGGCCAAGAAAAAGCTTTTTCCCTCACAGGATCCCGCTAAAAATCAGCACGCCCAGGGTAATCAGGATGATTCCTCCCAGCACTTCCGCAACCAAGCCCCACTTCTTCCCGATCCGCATGCCGCCGGCAATTCCGGCCCCCACGGACAAAACCGTCCAGAAAAACAGAACGGCAGCCTTGGCCAAGATGGCCTGACCGGATTCTCCTTCCATGTACAGGGATACGCCGACGGCCAGGGCATCGATGCTGGTCGCCAGCGCACCCAGCAAAACGTTCCCCCAACCGCTCAGATTCCGCATCCGTTCTTTTCCCCGGATGGCCTCCCAGATCATGGTGCCGCCGACATAAAGCAGAATCAGCAGACCGACCCAACGGGAAACCTTCTGCAGGATAACGGCAAACAGTCCCCCGACGCTCCATCCGGCCAGCAGCAGTCCGACATGGACAACCGCAAAAAGAAGGGAAACCGCCAGGATATGCAAATGCGATGCTTTCCGGACGGTCACGCTGGAGCAAGCCGAAACGGCAAAGCAGTCGGCACACAGCGAAAGCGCGAAAAACTGGACGGCTAAAAAATCCATCAGGGCTTGAAAATCTGGCGGTTGACAATAGAACGGCCCAGGGTCAGTTCATCGGCATATTCCAAGTCATCTCCGAAAGCCAATCCCCGGGCAAGGGAGGTCACCGTCACGCCTGTGCCGGCAATCTGGCGATAAATATAGAATGCCGTCGTCTCTCCTTCCACATCCCCGCTCAGCGCCAGGATCACTTCCACGGAAGCAGGCACGGGAGATGCGGCGGTCAAGGCTTCGACACGTGATTTCAACTGACTGATGGTCAGATCGGAAGGACCGATTCCGGCAATCGGGGAAATGATCCCGCCCAGTACGTGATAGACGCCATGGTACTGGCCGGTCTTCTCGATGCTCATCACGTCGCGCACGTTCTCCACGACACAAATGGTCGCATGATCCCGCGAACGGTCCCGGCAGATCGAGCACTCCGCGTCATCGGCAATCATGCTGCATGTATTGCAGTAATGGACTTCATCCCGCAGGCGCACGATGGATTCGGCGAAATGGTGGACATGTTCGCTGGGCTGCCGCAGCAGATGAAGAGCCAAGCGCAGGGCACTGCGCGTCCCGACACCGGGCAGGGAGCTGATCGCCTCCACGGCGTCTTCCAACAGGCGGGAAGGGTAATGTTCCTTAAGCATGGGTCGATTCTTTCCTCCTTTCCACGGATTCCATCCGGTATTCAATCACTTTTTCCGCAGGGATGAACGGCCGGAGATCGCTCAGCCCCATCGCCTCCACGGCTTCCCGGACAACCTCCGGCTCGGGAATGTCCGCAGGCCGATTCCGGCGTTCCAGGAAATAGCGGCCCGCTTCCAGCAAAACCCGTATGGGAACCAGGCCGATAATCTCCGTTCCGGTCACCCGGAGACCGCGGGCGGAAGCCGCCCGGCAGACTTCTTCATAAGCGACATGCAGCGGGGTCCGCCCGATATCGGTAATATTCATGGATACCTGCGCAATGCCGTATTCTTCGATAAACCATCCGATTGCCTTGCATCCCGGCAGGGTTCCGCGGATCCAGTCCTGCGTCCCGGGGACTTTTCGCCCCTTTTCCCGGACAGCACAAGCGATGTCCGTGGCCTTGTCCACCGAGGTCGAATTCAAGTTGAAATTCACCGCAATCAAATAATTACGGGCACCGACACAGGACGCGCCGCTCCGGGCCGCCGTCTCGTCATACGCGCCGCAGAAATCCGGTCTGCGCGAGGGATCCGCCATTTTCTCCGGCAAGGATTCGTATTCGCCGGCCCGGCAGACGGCCAGGTTCTTCCTTCCGGGCTTGAAAGCCGCCGCCTCATAACAATAACAGGGAATCCCCAATTCGTCATAGAGCCGGCCGGCCAGCGAACGGGCCAGGACGGCACATTCTTCCAGCGTAATCCCGGAGACCGGGACCAGCGGAAGGACATCCGTGGCACCGATGCGCGGATGGGTTCCGTGGTGGCGCCGCATGTCAATCCGCGCCTGCGCCTCCCGGGCGCCCCGGAAGGCCGCCTCGCAGACGGGGCCGGGTTCTCCGACAAAGGTCACGACCGTTCTGTTCGCCCCCTCGCCGGGATCCACATGCAGGAGGGTCACCCCTTCCACGGAGGAGATGGCCGCTACGATGGCTTCTATCACAGACCGGTCGCGTCCCTCGCTGTAATTCGGCACGCACTCAATCAATTGTTTCATCATCCCTTCAATCATGACTGAACT
>CADBPH010000116.1 GCA_902796455.1 uncultured Bacteroidia bacterium | reverse complement strand
CACGAGGGCCTGCTGCCAGAGTTCGTATGCTCCGGTAATCTGCTCTTGCTGGGCACCGTTATAGGCTTTGCGGCGCTGGGCCTGGGCGGCAGCGACGGCTCCCTGGGCCTGGGCCAGTTTTGCACGAACCTCCGGAGAGTCGATGAGGACGACGGTATCGCCTTTGTGAACCATTTGTCCTTCACGGACATACATTTCTTCTATACGGCCGGGGACCTTGCCGGAGACGCGGTATTCACTGGCTTCGACTTCTCCCTGGATGGTCAGGGGTTTCGGTTTGGTGATCAAATAGCCGGCGACGGCGATGATCAGGATGATGGCGAGCAATGCGACTACACCGATAACCAGGTTGTAGCTTTTTTTCTGTTTAGTCATGATATGTATTGTTTATTTTTCCGATTGATAATAACCTTGTGCTTTGAGAAGATTCGATGCGGCCATCTGCAGGTCTATGCCGGCGTCGATCAGTTCCGAATGCGCCTGCAGCCAGGCCGTCTGGGCGGCCAGGACCGTATTTGCATCGATGACACCGGCCTCGAAACCGACGGTTGCCGTACGCAGGTTCTCTTCTGCGCTGTCCAGGTTGCTGGTAGCCATGGCCAGTTTCTCCCCGGCCTCGCCGTACTGCTGTCGGCTCTGGGCTACTTGCATGGAAATCAGGTTTTTCGCTTCGTCAAGCTGGTCGCGGTACAAGGTGGCTTCCAGGCGGGCCTTCTTGGTTTTCTGCAGTGCTTCCGTTCCATGGAAGAGCGGGATGTTGACTGCGACACCGGCCGTGAACATGCCTCCGTTCCAGCTGTTGGAGAATCCGTGGAACGCGTTGGGGTTGCTGACCAGGTAATTGGCCGTCAGTGCGACTTTCGGCATCATGTCCGCCCGGGCGATGAGGGCTTTCTTCTCGTAGATTTGCGAAGCGAGTTCCAGACTGTGGGTTTCCGGGCGGTCCCGCCAGATGGCCTCCATGTCCTTGTCTTCCGCCCGCTGGGGGAGTGGAACGACCTCCAGCGTTTCGTCCGCGAGGGTGATCCGGCTGTCCAGCGGGAGACCGATCTCCTTGCACAGCAGCATCTTGGCCAATGTCAGACCGTTGGTTGCCTTGGTCAGCAGCATGTCGGCTTCGTTGGCCTTCACTTTGATTTGGAGCGCATCGGACTGCGTGGCAACTCCTTCCTGGACCGACAGGTTGACATCTTTCTCCAGTTTGTGCAGGAGGTCGGCATAGGATTCTGCCAGCCTTTTTTTCGCAGCGATGCTGACAATCTGCCAGTATGCCTGGTCGATGCCCACCACGATGTCGGCATATTCCATGTCATACCGGCTGCGGGCGAGTTCTTCCGCCAGGCGGGCGGCTTGGTTCGAGAACAGGATTTTTCCGCCCATGAAGACCGGTTGCTGAAGGCTGACGGCCCCGACATAAATATTGTGGATGTCCAGGTGGAGGGCATCATCGATTTCTTTTCCGACGGCATTGAACGTGTTCTGGATGTCCGGCGCACTCATGCCGCTCAGATCCATCTGCTGGAACATTTTCAGGACGGTCTGCCACATCGGGCTTCCCATGTATTCCGCCGCCATTTGCGGATTGCTCATGATGGCCGTCTGCAGTTGGGTCATGGCGTCGGTCATGCCGCCGGCGATCTTCTGGCCGATGCCCGCGACAGCTCCGTCCAGCGCGGCTTGCGCCGTGGTCCCCATGTTCGTGAGCATGGCGCTCTGGGCGTCGCTGACCAGGGACAGTTCCCGGTTATTATATAGGTAGGAGCCCGTTGCGCTGATGTTCGGGAGATAGTTCGCGCGGGCAATCTTGCGGTCGTACCCGGCCATCCGGACTTTCGTACGGGCCTGGTCCAGTTCTTTGCTGTTTTGAATGGCCATCTCGCGGCATTCCTCCAGCGTCAGCGTTTGCTGTGCCCGCATGCCGGGAGCCAGCGTGAGTGCCAGAAGCAGGACAGAAACGGTTTTCAAAGTTTTCATCATATAACTAACACTTTTTGTTTTTCCGAGGGTTGTATTATGCAAAAAGGTTGCCTTTTTACGACTTGTCAGGTTCTTAAACGGGGTAATTACTCTTCTTTTGGTCGAAAAAAGCGAATAATTGTGAATTGTTTGATTTTTTGCTACCTTTGCGGCGAAACGATAACACGACCGATTATGGACCATTTGCAGACCATCGATATCCGCCGTTTCCGGAAAATGTTTCCCGGCGAGTTGGATGCGCGCCTGGGGGATGATTTTTTCATTACCGAATTGAAATTTTCGCAGAATGACCCGCTGTATGATTCGGGTCTCAAGATGATCGAATACCCGTGCCGGGTGGACGGGTTCATGGCGATTTTCTGCATCAAGGGGCATTTCAAGATGGACATCAACCTCCATACGTTCGATGTCCGGGAGAATGCGCTCGTTTGCAGCGTTCCGGGCTATATCATCCGGGTTTCGGACCTGGACCGGAGCCAGGACATGCACTTTGTCGTCGCGGCAATTTCCGGGGAATATATGTCCAGCCTGCGGTTTGATTTCAATAAACTGTTTACAGAGAGCCTGTCGCTGCTCAATTCTCCGGGCATGGTCCTTTCCGAGGAAGAGCTGGGGATATGCCGCCGTTACCTCCGGCTGGCCCTGGATATCATGGATACGGACATTGCCAATAAAAAGGATATTATCGGGGCGCTGCTGTCCTCGATTTTCTATTATCTGGCTTCTGTGTGGTCGGAGGAGTTGTCAAAGATGCGGCAGACTACTGCCGGCGGAAACGCCCGGGCCAAGATGCTGTTCGAACAATTCCTGCATCTGGTGGCGGAGTACCATACCTCCCAGCGGAACATGGGATTTTATGCGGATAAGATGTGCCTTACTCCCAAGTATTTATCTAAGCTGGTCAAGCAGGTGAGCGGCCGGTCCGGTCCCGACTGGGTGGACTCATTCGTTATCCTGGAGGCGAAGAATATGCTGAAATACTCGGATATGTCGATAAAAGAAATAGTGTATCAGTTGCACTTCCCGAACCAGTCAGTTTTCTATAAATTTTTCAAATCGCATACGGGGTTGACTCCGAGTCAGTACCGGGCTTCATAACGGTGGATTTCCTGGTCTGAATAACGAATTTACTTACAGTTTGTAAAACGAGGAATTCGACGAAAATATTATTTATTTTATCGTTTTATTAATTTAAATTTTAAAGAAAAAGTTGCAAAATGAATTAAAATCACTACCTTTGCACTTGGACATTCGAAATGAATATTTCATGTCTATTTGTTAAGTTCGTTTTATATATGAGGCAGGTTGCTTTGGGGAAGGCACCTGCCTTTCTTCTTTATACGGGGGAATAGCATTCCCCCGGCACCCCCTGCGGCCTACCGCCCTTTCCGTATTTTGGCGAGGGTGCGGAGGAATCTGTTCGGGGGCTTTCCTATCGCCAAAATACCCGGGCCGGCCGGGCGCCTGACGGCGCCTTGCCAGATTGCGCCTTTCCTTATTTTGGCGAGGGTGCGGAGGAATCTGTCCGGGGGATTTTCTGTTAACGGACGCGTTTGATGCCGGCGGGCAGATCGACCTGCGTTACAACGGATCCGTCCGCTTTTCGGCGATGCGATACCCGGATCACCCCATGCGGCGTCGGGAACGTCCCTTCGGCCCATTGCAGCCGGCCCAGGTGCGGCTGGATCCGGACCTTGCGGAATCCGATACCGACCGGCTCGATGCCGAGGACATGCCGGCTCATCCAGGCTGCAGGCCCGGATGCCCAGCCGTGGCAGAAACTGTGGCGCAGTCCGACATAACAATAGGCGCCGCCGTCGGCATGGATGTCGAATTTCCCTTCGGGCACAATCTCATCGATGCGTCCCGCGTTCCGCGCGTCCGCATAATTGAAATCCTCCCAGAAGGTGGTGGCGCCCAACTCCAGCATGCGTCCCCAATACGCAGCAATCAGATCCATGGCCTCTGAATAATGCCCGCCTTTGGCCAGGGCTTCCAGAAAATAATAGCCCATGAAAGAAGTGAACTTTTCCGGCCCGTTTTTCAGGATAATCTGCGAGGCCGTTTCGGCATCCAGCATCCCCTGGATGGCCAGCAGCGAGGCTGCCTGGTTGTTTCCGACAGCATCGGGAACATAGGTCCTCAGTTGCCGTGCAGCCTGGTCACACTGCTTCTTTAATTCCTTGTCATTCAGCCATCCGGCCATCTCGGACCCCGCCTCGAGCGCCCAGACGGACAGGGCTTGGAGCCCCGCGTGGATGACCGCCGGCTTGTCATTGGAAGGCCAGTCCACGAAACGGCCATTACCGTAGGCTTCACGGTTGCCTTCCAGGTTCTGCAAGACCGTGTGCAGCAATTGAGACAGATAGGTCTGCTGGGCTTTGAGATAGTCCATGTCCCCATACCACCGGTACAGGTGGTTCTGCAGGATGATCCACCACAGGGAATAGGAGCAAATGCCGTTCATCCATCGGGTGGCGGGCGTAGCGTCCCGGACGTAATCCAGGCTCTTCCGGACAACATCGTGGTTGCCGAACACGGTATTCACGGTCATGACTTCCGGGTGCATGTCGCCCATCCAGACAAGCCGGTCGCGTTTGATCCCGTCCCACAAATAGTCTTGCATGTTGAGGTGGACCGTATACGCGGCGGTTTGCCAGATGCGGTTCAACCGGTCGTCATCGCAGCGGAACGAGCCGAGGTAAGGGATGTCACGGTACCGGGAAATCGCACGGATGGCGACAACCGGGATTTTTACATCCTTGTCCAGCAAATCGATGCGGGCGAACCGGAAACCACTGTTCCCGAATTCCGCGCTGCCCAGCCAGGGAACGGAGACCTCAAAGTCCCGGACCGAATGGTCGTTGGTGGCCGAACTCCCCGGCGCATTGACATCGCTCAGGGCCTCTGAAACGGATTCTCCCAGACAGAGCCGGAACCGGGCGGCTTTCTTGCTCCCGGAGATGGCCCGGACAATCTGGATTCCGCCCTGGATTTCTTTCCCGAAGTCCAGCAGGATGGATGCCGTCTGCCCGTTTTCCGAAAGGAAGAGGGTTGTTCTCGGCTCTGTGGTCGATACTTGTCCTACATAGGGGACAAGTAGGTTATCTGCATGGGATACAGGACCTTCCACACGGATAATCCGGGATGGCGTGAGGTATTCGGTCACGAATTCAGATTCGGTGCGGGTAATACCGGCAGGATTCTGTGCCAGCGCAGCCTGCGAGAACAGCGTGCAGATCAAGGCGGCAGATAAGAGGCGGGAAAGAGTTGTCATTCTGGGGTCTTTTTACAAAACTACGGATTTGCCGGATTTAATCAAACGAAAAAACTGTATATTTGTGGTAATCGGCAAAACACTGGAACTAAATTAACGGGATATGAGAAAAATGCATTTTTTCATGGGCTTGGCGGCTGCAATCGCCGTTTTGTCCCTGGGCGCCTGCTCCAAGCAGGATAATCACAACCTGCGTCTTCTTTACTGGAACATCCAGAATGGGATGTGGGACGGCCAGAATGACAATTACGACCGTTTCGTGGAATTCGTGAAAGCGCAGGATCCGGACATCTGCGTCTGGTGCGAGGCGCAGTCTATCTGGAAAACTGACTCCGATGAGGCGATGGCCAAGGAGGACCGGTATCTGGTCGACCATTGGGGAGAACTGGCGGCGCGTTATGGCCACAAGTATTGGGGCATCGGCGGGCACCGCGACAATTATCCGCAAGTCATTACGTCCAAGTATCCAATCACTTACATTGATAAAATCGTCGGTGAAGAGCCGGACAGGGTGGTCACCCATGGAGCCGGCTGGGCAACGGTCGAAGTCAACGGGAAAAAGATCAATATCGTGACGCTCCATACATGGCCGCAGGCTTATGCGTTCCGGGCGGAGGACCGCGAGGCATCCAAGGCAGAACAGGGCGGCGATAAGTACCGGGCCATGGAGATGCAGTACATCTGCGAGCATACGATCGGAACGGTTCCCGAGGCGAAGGACCAGATGTGGATGATGATGGGAGACTTCAACGCCCGTTCCCGCGTGGACAACGCCCAGTACGGGTATGCTGACGACGACCCGAAACTGCTGGT
>CADBPH010000115.1 GCA_902796455.1 uncultured Bacteroidia bacterium | reverse complement strand
CCGCCGCCCGCTTCCGTACAAACGTCGATAGCCTTCTGGATGGCTTCGGTATCCTTTCTGACACCATCCCCTACAGCGCCGAACTTGCGGACATCGAAGTCCGCCGCGGAAACCGTCGCGACTGAAAAGATGAGGCTTAAGAGAATCGCTGTAAATTTCCGATTCATGATTGGATTGTTTAAGGAAAAGATTGCCATTTACAACTCATACACTTCCGCGCTGGCGGCTACCGAAGTCCCTTCGGTAAGGGCCTTGACCGTTACCGTCGGTGCTGTCCTGTACAAACGCACGCATACGAATTCTTCGCCACGGGTGCTTCGTGTAAAAGTATAGGTGTGAGATGGCGTGTTTGCAATGCTGTGCGTCGGAATCTCCACCTGGATGCTCCCGACAAAATCAAGCCGCACAATAAGCGCCTGAAAGTCCTTCTTGTCGGCGGTCCACTGCCACGTGTTACCGGTGGCGAGAGCCGAGTAGCTGCGGCTGCCGGTCCGCGCCGGGGTCCGGCCAACCGTTTGGTTCCAGTAAAAATCACTCAACTCGATCGTAACGCCGTCCCTCCGCGCCCGCTGCTCATGGGGGGAAGGGAAAACAGAGGCCTGCACCTCACATCCGGCACGCTTCAAAGCATCAATATACACGTCCGTGTAAAGACTATATGTCATGCTGCTCACGCCGCACCATCCGCCAATCGCACGCGTCTTGGATATGGCCTCCGGGAATGGCAGGTTGGAACTGAACAAAATCAGGCAGTCAGACACGGAACGGGCTGACTTCACAATGTCGTAATCGGAATCGAAGGCGATCCACTTGTTGCCCATTATGCTTTGCGCCAACGCATAGGATTCCGGAACGTGGCTGTGGAGCATGGGGATTATCCCTTGTGCCTTGCATTCAAGCAGGAACTCCTCGAGCGTAGGAATCTGAACGCGGCCCGCCGGATCCGACGATTCAAGCACATATTTACTGCGCAGCGTAGCGAAATCCGTTGAAGCCACTTTTACGCTTCCACTAATGGCGGAATAGTCTGAGGCATTGCGCATCGTCCGGTTGATCGATGAATCATGCATCAATACCATGACGCCATCCTTGGTTTTTTTGACATCGCATTCCACACCGGTATACCCAAAACGCTTGGCCATCCGTATCCCGGCGAGGCTGTTCTCCGGGATATAGAATGTCCCGTCCGCTTCTTTGAACCAGCAGCCCCTGTGGGCAATCGCCATCGGATACCCGGAGGGCGTGGTCGCTGCGATCATCCCGGCTACGTCGCTCAGGATGTTATAGCCAACCATGTTTCCCGGGCCGCTGGGAACGATTGCCTCCCCGGTACCGGATGAATACTTGTCCTCTTCAACGATCTGCCATCCCTGGGTTTCAATATATTTTGCAAAAGCTTTCTCGTAGGCAGCCTTGACAGTACCGCCCTCGGAAGTAGGTACAATGACTGCGATGTCTTTCACATTGGTGAATGCCGTTTCGCTCACCGTTGAAGGGGGAGTCTTGGAACGGAAAAACAGGTTGGCGATGCTTGTGCATCCATTGAAGGCACGGTCTCCGATTGTCGTTAATTTCTCGCCAAGGTCGACGGTCGTCAGGCCTGTATACTTTTCAAATGCGCACCAACCAATGTTTTCAATTGCAGGAAGGACGACCGTATTCATGGTCTTCTGGGCAGCACGATAGCAGGTGAAGGCGCCGCAATCCGGTTCCGGATCATTGGGATCGCCCAGGATTTCGCGCAAGGAAGTGAAGGTCATCGAAGAGGGAAGCTTATTGCTCCTGAAAGCACCGTGTTCGACCGTCACAATAGAACCGACGTCACCGTAGTCGGTAATGGAGTTTGATATGGCACTCAGGGCAAATTTCCGGAGAACTTTCACCTTTGTAAGGTCAACCTCGGTAAGAGCTGCATTGCTGCATCCCCGGAGTGCGCTATGGCCAAGTTCTGTGACATTGTTCAGGTCTATGTGGGTAATGTTGGTGCACATCCTGAACGCGGAAGCACCAACCACCGTCACATTGCGAGGGAATGAAATGCCGGCGATGCACTTGCTGACTTCGGTGGCTTTGTTTGTGCTGGAGCCGAATACCTGCGGGAATTCCTCACTTTCATAATCCGTAGCCGAAAGGTCCAGAGACACCGCTGCGGACTGTGCAAGCATCGCATCCTTGATTGCCTCAAGCTCTCCCAATGTAAGCACAGAGCCTTCTCCCGTCTTGACAGAAAGGGTGCTGAAAGAAGTGGATGGTAACTCGTCAATCCAGGTATTTCCTCCGTCAATAGAATAAAATACTTCGCTTTGACGCTTCCAACCGTCTTCAGAAAGGTTTACCTGAATACAATCGATCCGGGGACGAGCCGTAGGATCTTTCTTGGGAAGAACCTTGTTGATATCCTTCGTATAAACCGCCTTGTCCGTTGTAACTACCAGTTGGGTCAGGGTACGGTCGTCCGCAAGAGCCACGGTTGAGAAAAGCTTTATGCCGGTCTGCTTTGTCTTGTCGGCAATGGATACTGCCTCCTCAAGGGAGACGCTTACCTCATTGGAGCCGGTACAGCTGAAGGACGCTCCGCCAACTGTCCATTCACAAGATCCTGAGATGGCATGATCCCCGTCCCCGCCAGCGGTTACTGCAATACTTTTCAAGACCTCAGTTTCGCCTTGGTAGGGATGCTTGCCATAAACGTTGAACAAAAGGAGTGATCCGGCTGAAGACAGGGTCACCTTTCCCGCCTCAGCTTTCATCTCGGCAAGGGATGCCTTGGCAAAGAAGGGGAAATAACCGGCATTCAACTTACCGTTTTGCTTTTGCACTTGCGAGGATGCAATGGGCATGTAGAAGTTGTACTTCTTGCTGGCGGTATTGTAATAATAGAACGACCCGCTGTCGTGGGGAACCACCAGTCCCTTGACATCTTCTTCCGAGAAAGTCCCGAGGTCGATATCTCCATCGAAAAAGCCATATCCGTCATAAGGGATACCAACCTGAAGTCCCATCTTCTTGGAAGTCGTGGTTGTCAGTTCCTTACCAACCAAAATGGACGCTTTTTCTTTTCCAGTCCACTTGAGGACGTTGCCATCGTCGAGCAAGGCCTTGGCGTCATCGTCCAGGACGAATTCCGGCCGGACCGCTTCGAAGCGAAGGTGAAAGGATTTCACCTCGGTCTTGGGTTCATCCGTAGGTTCCTGTTCCTGCGGGGGCAGTTCTTCGTGAGCGCATCCCAGTGTAATCAAAGATGCACAAACCAATGGAAACAAAAACTTTTTCATAATACCACTACTTAGTTATAATTTTAGCGTTGCGATAATGCTGGATATACTTGTCCGAGAATTAGTTTAAGGCATTATTATTTACTGCACGTCACATTGAAATCACAATAGATGGGAAGATGGTCGGAGGGATAATGGCCATCATATTTCTTTGCATTGCAGGTGTAATGCAGCGGTTCGAGGGTGCCGCGGTAATAGATGTAGTCGATCCGTCTATAAGGGTCGGTCATATCCCGCTCCATGTCGAAACCGTTGGACGTGCCGACCGGGCCGGTTACTTTCCCGGAATCGGACAGGACAGCGTAGGAATCTTTCCACCAATCCCTGTAGGTCGCTGACGATTCTTCCGCGTAACGGGCATTCATGTCGCCGACGAAGACGGATGGCAGCTGCTTGGTATTGAACCGTTTCTCCATATCCACGAAGACATGGGCATAGGTATCGCGGGGCTCTTTGTTCACGCATCCGTGCGCATTCATCACGAAAAGCTGCACGCCGGTTTCCTTATGCGTCAAGACAGCGCAGCATCCGCCCCGGTTGTAGGTCCCGTCGTTGGTCGTCATGGTAAATGGCGTATCGGATACCCAGAAGAAATTCCGCTCCGTCAGGGTGAACTGATCTTTTTTGAAGCCAATGCCTTGCGCCTTTTTCCCCACGCCATTCTGGGCATAAGGGCTGAAAAACCAGTACTCATAGATGCCTTCCGTGAGGTTCGGGAGCTCAGACTGCTGCTCCGAACTGCATTCCTGAAGGCCGAACACGTCAAAGCTGTTTTCCTTGATGGACTGGGCAAGCCGGGCTTTACGGTCTGTCCAGCCATCCCCGGTCTTCTCGTCAGAAGAAGATGGAATCCGAATGTTGAAAGATCCGACACGGATCTGTAAGGATATGGTTTTCTGACCGGATTGATTCAGGATGGCTACACAGGGATCTGTACCGGAGGAAGATACGACAATCTCGGCATTCCGGGCGCTCATCAAACCGTTCTTGAAAACGCGCAGGCCGATTGTTGCATTCCCGTGGCCGGCCGAAACAGTGGGAAGGATCCAGTTGATGGACTGTCCAGAAGTGCTGCGGACCGTCACCGTCCAGTTGCAGTTGGCCTCGACACGCAGGGAATAGGTGTCCAGCTCGGGACCGGCTTCAATCCGTTTCTGGTCCAGGCTCAGGTATTCTGCAGCCTCTTTGCCGCTGCATCCGCCCAGCGTGAGCATGGCGGCAAGGAAGAAGAATAGGATGGATGTTTTCCTGTCAAGCATGGCTTTCACTTATTTAAGGGTCACCAAGATATCATCGACGAAGAACCGGTAATCGGCCATAACGTAAGGATTGTCTCCTTGGCCCTGGTCCGGTTTGCTGCTATCTTCACTCGTCAGAACGAGAACCGTGCTCTGGTCTGCATCTTTGACATCGAAACTGTAGGACACGAATTTGTCCGGCGTCAGGGAATCGATCCGGCCGATAACCGTCTCCCCGCGCATCAGGATGACTTTCGCATCCGTGGGGCGCTGGTAGGCACTGGTCATACCCGCGGCACGGAAGGTAACAGTCAGGTCCGCTTTTTCCACTCCCATCTCTTTGAGCCGCTCGCCGACCTTGAGGGACAGGGTGCCGTTCCAGCCGCAATACGCGATGAGGGATTCGTCTTGAGAGCCCATCTGGAGGAAGCCGGGCCGGGCAAAGGCATGCAAAACTGCTATTGCAGAATTCGCGGGAACATAGGGCGAAATGTCGGTACCGGTATTATCGGTCTTCCCGGAAGAATGGGACTTCAGGAAGCCGGGGGCATCCAGCCAGGAAGCATTGGCACCGACGATCGCGTCGAATCCTTCCGAGAGAACGACCTTGCTTTTATCCTGGGCGGGAAGCTCGGACAGGGGCGCTTCGGCGCGGTTCAGCATGATTCCGGTCTGGAGGCGCGGGGTTGTCGAATCCGGAACGATCTTAATCCACAGCGCTTTCCCTGCGCTGACTTTCTCGGCTTCCGGAATGGTGAACCAGATGCTCTTGCAGGCGGCTTCGGATTTCATGCCCTCCATTTTCGTAACCGGGTGCCAGGTTACACCTTCATCCGAACTCCAGGAATAGGGATCGGAGGTGCTTATGCTTTCTCGCCGGGAATCGTAAGAGAACCGGAGGTCTCCCCACAGATCCGCCTTCATGGGAATCTTGAAAATCCATGCATCTCCTTTGGAGAAGTTATCGTGATGGATACCGAGCTGGAATCCGGCCATATACTTCGGGTTGACATGGATCGGAAGACCCATT
>CADBPH010000114.1 GCA_902796455.1 uncultured Bacteroidia bacterium | reverse complement strand
GCCCTTGGGGAACCCCAGGATATCCAGATGGGTCTTCACCGGCATGGCCTTGGAAAAAGCGGCATCCGCCACCAGCGAGCCGGTCTTATTCGTCTTGATCCAGGCAAAATCCCGCCAGTCGCATTCCTCGATGAAGGTCAGCGGCATGCTTACCCCCTCATAGGTAACCGTTCCGATAATCTCCCGTTTGAAGTCTCCCATATGGAAAGCCGGCTGGGACAAAGGATACTCCGTGGCAATCCGGTCTCCTTTCGGGGAAACAGCGACAAAACTGCAGACAAACTTCTCCGGGAATTGGCTCAGCATGCCATTGACCAGCTGCTCATCTTCGTCTGCCGGATAGGCCATGAACGGATTGACCACATGCTGGGCGGTCACCAGGCGTCCGTCATTCAGCAGGAAAGCGGTACCGCTGCCTCCCCAGACGATGCCTTCCCCGCCACTGGGGCGGATCAGGAATTCGCAGTAATAGGTATCCCGGACCAACTGGGCCATGTCACCGGAGAGGTCTCCCCCGCCGACGGACTTCGCCGCAGCCATCGCCCGGTTCGCCCGGGCATTCGCCGCGGCCACTTGCTTGGACATCTGCTGCAGTTTCTGCTCGTAATCCGCTATCTTCTTGTTGTTTTCCGCCAATTCCGCAGCCAGTTCCTCTGCCCGCTGCTGGTTGTCTTTGCTGGTTTGGATTTGCTGGGCGAGTACCTTGCCCTGCTCCTCGAAATCATTCCGCAACGAATAATTCCAGAACAGCAGGCCGCCGATGGAAAGGACCAATACGGCTGCAATGACCGACAGAGCGGTCTTGTACGGACGCAAAGCCTGCTGGCGGAACAGATTCAGCCGGGCCGTCAGGCCGATGCTGCTGACCAGTCCCTGCTTCCCTTCCGGGATGATGAATCCCAGCTTCGGACCGCCCGCGGACAACTGGATCTCGTCCCCGTTCTGGAGATACCACTCCTTTTCTACTTTGTTGCCGTTCAGGAAAGTGGAATTGGTTTTAGACAACTGGACCAATTTCCACCCATCCCCTTCCCGTACGATGGCGGCATGCCGGCGGCTGACCGTTCCGAAGTTTTCGTCGAAGCGGACCTGACAGGCCGGATCGCGGCCCAACTCGATTTCATCGACAATGATTTTCTGGGTCTCGCCCGCTTTATGGTACTGGCTGGAAACCTTGTGGACAAGCGCATAATAGCGCCTTCCTCCACCCCCGAAGACAGACTGGAGTCCGGCTCCGACTGAACCGGACAGGGATCTTTTGTACGTAGGAGTTGCCATATTGAATCGTTATTTAAATTCGAAAAAACGAAAAACCGCTGTTACTTGAATGTGACCGGGAGGCTGAACAACTGCCGTTCTCCGTCGTACAGTTCCACGTGGTACACGCCGGGTAGGTAAGCCGTTTTCGAGTCATTGCCCCAGCCGACCAAAACGACACGATTGCTGTCGAGGCTGAAGTCGCCGGAAGCATCTGCAGAAGACAGGTCAACCTCCTGGGTATAAGTAAATCCCCTCGGGGAGGATTCCCCGTGCATCAATCTGCCTTCCGGTGTGAAAAGCTTGACACCGAACGTATGTTTGTTATAGCGCTTGGTCACTCCTTCAAACGGTTTCAGTTCGAAGCGCATATACAAATAATCCGTCTTGGAAGCCGTCAGGGCACCGCTTCCCCCGGGGCTTTTATCCAGCGGACCTGTCCGTCCGTTCACTTCTGCCCGGTTATAGTGTATTTCCTCTTGCACATCCCCTTCCTCCCGGTAAAAATCGACCGAAGAGACCCACATGATTCCGTTCATCTCTGCCGCTTGGAAATAATAAAGGGAATCCACATCGTTTGAATGACCGTAAACCTTGGCGAAATAGAGCTGCTCTGCCATTTCTTCATCGCTGTCGGAATTCTGGACGCCACGCTGGATGCATTCGAGTGCGAATTCTTCCCGGATTCCAGACAACATCTCGGCGACCTGACGGGAGGCATCCATCTTCACGCCCCGGAGTGCCAGGCTGCTTTCCAACTCCTTGAGTTCCCGCTCCTTCTTCTCCAGCTCCTGCATGTTCAGCACATCATACGAATCAAGCGTACCGGCTGACACCTGCTTTTTGATGTTGCTGACCAAATAGTTGTAGCGCGCCTTGTCCCGCTGGAGTTCCTGCCGGATTATCTTACGGTTCGGATTGGAGAAGATCCCCGCCAAAACGCCGGCCACCCCAATCACAGCCAGCGCTCCCAACACCCACTTGTCCAAAGAAGGTTTTCCGGAAGCCGTCCTGGCCTGCGCCCTCGCCTGCATCATTTCCCAGGCCGTCTTTCCGTTCCGGTTACGGACTTTCGTCAGAAGCAACCAGCCCACCAGGGCAATGGCAGCCAATCCGCCCCATAAAAACAGAATCCTTTCCCATGAAGGATCCCCGGACAGGGCTCCTGCAATCAGCGCACCACCGGTACAACAGAAATAATAGCCCCATTTCTGCTTGCATAACAGCAGAACAGATCCAAGAACCGACAATAGGCTGCCGACTATACTAATCCACGAAAGATTCGGTATCGTTGCCAAGATTGAAAAAGGAATACACAGAACGGCCGCCGCCGTGACCAATCCCGGAAGCGATTCCTTACTCCCGGCCTCAGAACCGGGCTTTTCCGGATCCGGATTCAATGGTTTCCTCTCCAACCGGATCGTCTCCCGACCGGTCTTTTTTCCCGGTTTCTTTTTAGGATCCGGTTCCGGAGATGCTCCTGAAAGCCTGGCTTTCGCTTTTTGGGCAATCGTCTGGGCCGTCGGCCGGTCCCAGGTCTCTTTCGCCATACACGCTTTCACCAAATCGGCCAACTCCCGGTCTTCCGTATCCAGTTCAGGAACGGCCGCTCCCTTGAGTTGCATGACACCACCTTGGCCGAAAAAAGGCAGATCTCCCGTCACCATTTCATAAATGGTCGCACCGAATGCCCAGATATCCGTTGCCTTGACCGACTCAGGTTTTCCCGAAAACATTTCCGGACCCATGTAGGGCAATGATCCTCCGGAGGATTCTTCCCCTGCGGAGCGAAGCGAATTCCGGCGCAGGGAGGTACGCATCTTGGTACTGATCCCGAAATCCGTAATCAGGAAAGTGCCGTCTTCTGCAATCAGGACATTGTCCGGCTTGATGTCGTGGTGAACGACATCCTGGCTGTGCAGATAAGCCAGGCCAGAAGCAACATCCCGGATGAACCGCCACAGGGTCCCGGTATCGCACTGCCCAAGCAGCGACAGGGCGGACGAGGGGCAGAAAGGCATCACCAGGAAAGGCCGCCGCTCGCAGATATCGAAATGATAGGCATGCAGCAGATTCGGGTGATTCAAGTTGTAAGCAGTCTTGTACTCTTTCTTGAAATCCTCGATTCCGCGGTCGTCCAGGGCAATATAGACCTTGACGGCCACATCCATGTCCAGTTGCTCGTCACGGGCAAGCCAGACTTCCCCGAAAGAGCCCCGGCCCCGTTCCTGCAAAAGCCGATAGCGTCCGGCAAACAAGGTGTCTTTTGAAAGTTCCATAGTATGATCAATATCCTTCCACTCTCAGTTTAACATCTCCGACCGTAATGATGTCCCCCGGGACAATGGGCATGCCATAGATATCCACTTCACTGGAATTGACATAAGTCCCGTTCGTTGAGGGTTCCCAGCCGGCGCTGCCCGTCAAGACCACCCACTGGCCGTCCCGGATGAACCAACTCCCGTC
>CADBPH010000113.1 GCA_902796455.1 uncultured Bacteroidia bacterium | reverse complement strand
TCCGACGATACCCGCTACAACGGCCTGTATGCATCGGATCATTTCCCGGTCCATGTCGATTTCAAGATCAGGAAAAGATAGCCGGAGACTGCGCGTTCCGTCGTTTTTTTGACATATTCGCGAAAATGATTATATTTGCATGGTTAGGGTTCTGTCGAGGTAGACAGAACTCCTTTTTAGTTATGTAAATTAAACTTTCAATATAACATTATGGCTGAAATACACTATATGACGCAGGAAGGGCTGGAGAAGTTGAAGAAGGATCTGGCCGATGCGCTCGCACAGCGTCCGGTCATTTCGGCGGCCATCGCAGAGGCCCGTGAAAAAGGCGACCTCTCCGAGAATGCCGAATATGACGCAGCCCGGGATGCCCAGGCTTTGCTGGAGCTGAAAATCGCCAACCTGAAAAACCTGGTGGCAAATGCCAAAGTGATTGACGAATCGATGGTCGGGACGGAAAAGGTACAGATGATGAACCGCGTGAAAGTCGAGAATCTTGCGGCCAAGCAAGTGATGGAATTCACCATCGTCGGTGAGACGGAGGCGGATTTCACCAAAGGGCGCCTGGCGGCGACCACCCCGATTGCCAAAGCCCTGATGGGACACGCCAAAGGGGAGACCGTCGAGGCGAAGGTTCCTTCCGGAATTCTGAAATTCAAAATCCTGGATATTTCAATTTAAGGGAGATGGCAACGATATTCACCAAGATTGTCCGGGGCGAGATTCCTTCCTACAAGGTAGCGGAGGATGAAAACTATTACGCCTTCCTCGATATCAGTCCGTTGGCTGAAGGCCACACCCTGGTCGTCCCCAAGCATGTGGAAACGGACTATGTTTTCGCGTTGGATGAGCAGACCTATACCGGACTCTGGGCCTTTGCCCGGAAGGTAGCCTCTGCCTTGAAGGCCGCGATTCCCTGCAAACGGATCGGCGTGGCCGTCCTGGGAATGGAAGTGCCGCATACCCACATTCATCTGGTCCCCCTGCAGACCGAGGCTGACTTGGATTTCCGCAAGGAACACTTGCATCCCAGTCCGGAACGGATGCAGGAGATTGCCCAATCAATCCTGAAAGAATATGAAAAACTATAAAGTTCTCGCTGCCCTGGCGGCAGGAGCCCTTTCCCTGGCTTCCTGCGGCGAAAAAGCTTGCATCGAGGGAGTCCTCTCCGATGCCCCCGCTTCCCCTGTCGTGATTTCCAAGCTGGATGTCAACAGAATCCAGGTCCTGGATACGTTGCAGACCGATGCGAAGGGCCGCTATTCCTATAAAGTGGACATCCGCGAGGGAGAGCCGGAGTTCCTGTATGTTTTCTACCACGGCAAGCGGGTGGCTTCGCTCCTGCTGGAGCGGGGAGACCGGGTCGAGGTGACCTCTGATACGATGGGAACATACAGTGTGAACGGTTCCGCTGAGACCCTGAAACTGATGGAGATCGAGCGGGACGAGGCCGATTTCGCCAACCGTTTCGCGGCAACTTCCGCCCGGCTGGAGGACATGGATCCGGCTTCGGCCGAGGCTGCGCTCGTCCGCCGGGACCTGGCCAAACAGTACATTGATTATTACCGGAGCCGGGTGCGCTATGTCTTGGAGAATCCCTATTCACTGACTGTCATACCGGTTCTTTATCAGAACGTTGCGGAGAACCGGCCGGTCTTCGGCCAGTCGACCGATGCCATCCATTTCCGCAATGCGGCGGATTCTCTGGCTACCCGCTACCCGAACTCCCGTTATGTGAAGGCTTTGTCCGAGGAGGCGTCCCGCCGCGAGAACATCATGCGTCTGGGCATGCAACTGCAGGATGCGGCACCGGTTGGTTTCCTGGATGCAGAACTGCCGGACATCACCGGGAAGAAGGTAAAAATCAGCGATTTGAAATCCAAGGTCGTCATGGTCTATTTCTGGACGTCGGAGGCGGCGCAGAAGATGTTCAACCTGGATGTCTTCATCCCGGTATACGAGCAGTACCACGACAAGGGATTTGAGATTTATGCGGTCTCCCTGGATACGGACAAGACCGTCTGGGCCTCCTCGGTCCGGAATCAGAAACTGCCCTGGGTCAATGTCTGCGACGGGCTCGGCACGGCTTCTCCGGTGGCCGCTTTGTACAATGTCGCCAAGGTCCCTGCCTCGTATTTCATCGTGGACGGGAATCTGGATGCGGCGCCTGCCATCACCGACGAAGCTTCCTTGCGGAAGTATCTGGCTAAAGTTTTGAAATAAGCCCGGTTAAAACAGTTTCTTGCGACTGACGGTCGTAACGAATTCTTTCAGATAGAACGGTTCGAAGTATGCGATATCTTCGAACCGTTTTTCGTTCCATGCCCGGTGGGCGGGCAAGGCCATGGCGGATGCCTTGGGCGAGTCCTGGATGAAGAACGCATTCGGTCCGGTGAGGACCTCCCGGCACTTCCCGGCACCGTCTCCGATGAAGAGGACAGGACCGTCCCCGAGCTGTCCGGCAAAACTGCCCGCGTCGACAATCTTCGCTTCAATCGGGGTGACCTGTTTCCCCTCGGGGGTGTACAGGGCCGTGTAGACCTCCATCCGGCGGGCATCGATCATCGGGACGATCCACCGGCATCCCTGGGGCAGAAGGCCCTCCTGCCGGGCTTGCGCGCACAGGATATCCAGCGAGGAGAGGGCGAGCAGGGGAATACCGGCTCCGAAACACAGCCCCTTGGCCGTCGAGACGCCGACCCGCAGTCCCGTATAGGATCCCGGGCCCATGCTGACGCAGACGGCGTCGCAGTCCCGGACCTTCCATCCTTGTCCGTCAAGCAGTTCCTTGACGAACGGGGCTGTCAGGGAAGCGTGTTCACGGGTGTTGTCTTCCTTGTATGCGACGACTTCTCCGCCGACGGCAAGGGCTGCTGAACAGCGGGAAGTGGAGGTTTCCAGTAAAATGATTTTTTCCATATGCATCCGGGATCAGAACAGCAGTTCCTTGAAGAAGGGGAAGACCAGGTAGGCCAGGTCCTTCATCGGCGTGTAGAGGACAGCGTCCCCGAGAATTTTTTCGTCAACCAGTTCGAATTTGGTATTCAGGGTGTTGAAGAGCATGACCAGCAGTCCGACCACGAGTGCGCCCTTGATCAGGGAGAGGACGAGGCCGAGCAATTTGTCCAGCCAGCCGAGCATGACGAATTTTACGGTGGACTCCAGGGCGCGGCCGATCAGGCCGAGCACCAGGATGACGGCTACCAGGATCAGCAGGAAGGAAATGACGTTCAAAACCTTCTCCGGAATCTCCAGGTAGGGCTGGATCCAGCCGGTGACAACGCCGGCGAAATGGAAGGAGAGCCAGATTCCGAGCACGACGGAGATCAGGGAGATGACTTGGTCGATAAATCCCTTCCGGAGGCCCTGTACCAGGGCAGGGATCATGCAGGCCAAAATGATGATATCAACCGTGTTCATGATTTTTGATAATCCTGAGGAAATGCTTATCTTTGTAAGTTAAAAAACACGGGCGGATATCTCCCGTGCGGATGCAAAATTACGAAAAAGGCTTCATATAAGAAAGAGTATGGCATTCAAAGAGTACAAAGGGCTGGATTTGGTGACCGTGGGGAACGAAGTCCTGGAAAAGTGGAAACGGGAACATGCATTTGAAACCTCGCTGTCGCTGCGGGAAGGTGCGAAGGAGTTCGTCTTCTTCGAAGGTCCGCCGTCGGCCAACGGCATGCCGGGAATCCATCATGTCATGGCGCGTTCCATCAAGGATGCCATCTGCCGCTACAAGACGCAGACCGGGTACAAAGTAGCCCGGCGGGCCGGCTGGGATACCCATGGACTCCCGGTCGAGATCGGCGTCGAGAAGAAACTCGGAATCCATAAGGAAGATATCGGAACGAAGATCAGTGTCGCCGAATACAATGCGACTTGCCGCAAGGAAGTGATGAAGTATACCCGGGAATGGGTGAACATGACCGAGCGGATCGGATACTGGGTCGACATGGACGATCCGTATATCACCTATGACAACCGCTATATCGAGACCCTGTGGCACTTGCTGCGGAATATCTACGACAAGGGGTTGCTCTACAAGGGATATTCCATCCAGCCTTTTTCTCCGTCCGACGGCACGGGACTGAGCTCGCACGAACTCAACCAGCCCGGTTGCTACAAGAATGTGACGGATACGACGGTGACCTGCCAGTTCGAGGTGGTCAAGGATGAAAAATCCCAGCCGCTGTATGGGTGCGAGACGCTCCCGGTGTATTTCCTGGCGTGGACGACGACGCCGTGGACCCTTCCTTCCAATACGGCCTTGTGCGTCGGTCCGCAGATCAAGTATGTGCGGGTCATGTCCTTCAATCCGTATACGGGAGACCAGGCGATTTATGTAGTGGCCAAGGATTTGGTCCCTTCCCTGTTCAATCCCAAGGGCGCCGATGTCCCGCTGGACACCTACAAGCCCGGGGATAAGGTTGTCCCGTACAAGGTGCTGGAAGGCGAGTGGAAGGGCGAAGAACTGCTCGGGATCCGTTACCGTCAGTTGATTCCGTGGTTCCGCCCGCTGGAAGGCGATGCGTTCCGGGTGATTCTCGGGGACTACGTGTCGACGGAAGAAGGAACGGGTGTCGTCCATATTGCCCCGACCTTCGGTGCGGACGACAAACGGGTGGCGGCGGCCTACGGTATTCCGGCCCTCATGGTGGTCGACAAGGCAGGTGTCCGTCAGGCCCAGGTGGACCGCAGCGGGCGTTTTTATCCGGTTTCGGATCTCGACCCGGCCTATGTCAGGGACTTCGTGGACCCGTCCTACGGCGAATATGCCGGACGCTATGTCAAGAATGCCTTTGACGACACCCTGGCGCCCGATGCACCGACCCTGGACATCGATTTGTGCGTGATGCTCAAGTCCGACGGACGTGCGTTCAAGATACAGAAACATGTGCACAGTTATCCGCACAGTTGGCGTACGGACAAACCGGTGCTTTATTATCCGCTGGACGCGTGGTTCATCCGGGCGACGGCGGTCAAGGACCAGATGGTTGCCCTGAACAAGACCATCACTTGGAAGCCGGAGTCCACGGGGACGGGCCGGTTCGGGCAGTGGCTGGAGAATATCCAGGATTGGAACCTGTCCCGGAGCCGTTTCTGGGGCACGCCCCTTCCGATCTGGCGTACCGAGGACGGGAAGGAAGAGATCTGCATCGGCTCGGTGAAAGAGCTCTATACGGAAATCGAAAAAGCGGTTGCGGCGGGTATCATGCCGTCCAATCCGTTGCAAGATCAAGGTTTCAATCCGGACGACATGTCCAAGGAAAACTACGACCGCATCGATTTGCACCGGCCGTACGTGGATGAGATTTTCCTGGTCTCCCCGTCCGGGAAGAAGATGGTCCGGGAGAGCGACCTGATCGATGTGTGGTTCGACTCCGGCGCGATGCCGTATGCCCAGGTCGGCCTGCGCGGGGAAAACACCCCTGCGTTCGGCTGCACGGCCGATTTCATCGCCGAAGGTGTGGACCAGACCCGCGGGTGGTTCTATACCCTGCATGCCATCCATACGATGGTCAGCGGTACGCCTGCATTCAAGTGCGTGATTTCCAACGGTCTTGTCCTGGACAAGAACGGAGACAAGATGAGCAAGCGCCTGGGCAATGCCGTCGATCCTTTCCTGGAAATTGACAAATTCGGGGCGGATGCCCTTCGCTGGTACATGCTGACCAACGCCCAGCCGTGGGACAACCTGCGGTTTGACGAGAACGGGGTGGACGAGATCCGCCGCAAGTTCTTCGGGACGCTGTACAATACATACTCCTTCTTCGCCCTGTATGCGAACGTGGATGGATTTGATCCGGCTTCGGCCCCGGTTCCGCTGTCGGAGCGTCCGGAGTTGGACCGCTGGATCATCTCCCTGATGAATACGCTCATTGTCAAGGTGCGGGCAGCCTATGAAGATTATGACATCACCACGGCCGGCCGCATGATCCAGGATTTCGTCTGCGACCACCTGAGCAACTGGTATGTCCGGCTGGGCCGCAAGCGTTTCTGGGGCGGAAGCATGGATACGGACAAACTCTCTGCCTATCAGACTCTTTATGAGGTGCTGAAGACGGTGGCGCTTTTGTCCGCTCCGATTGCGCCGTTCTACATGGACCGCTTGTATGAGGACCTGGTCCCTTCGGCCGGATCGGTCCACTACTGCCTGATGCCCGAGGCGGATGACGCTGCCCGCGACAAGGATCTGGAAGAGCGGATGGAACTGGCCCAGCGGGCGACTTCGATGGTGCTGGCTCTCCGCCGGAAAGTGAATATCAAGGTCCGGCAGCCGCTTTCCAAGCTGATTGTCCCGGTGATTTCCGAGAAGGTCCGCCAGCAACTGGAACAGGTGAAGGACCTGATTCTCGGTGAAGTGAATGTCAAAGAAGCAGAATTCCTGGCCGATACGACGTTCATTACCAAGAAGATCAAACCGAATTTCAAGACGCTGGGCAAGATTTACGGCCGTCAGATGAAGGAAATTGCGGCAGCGTTCGCAGCCATTGACCAGGAGACGATTTCGGCCATCCAGGCGTGCGAGGCGGCCGGTACGGTGTATGAATGGGCCCTGCCGGGCGGGATGGTATCCCTGCGCCCGGGCGACTATGAGATTTCTTCCGAGGACATGCCCGGATGGCTGGTCGCCACGGACGGGCCGCTGACCTTGGCCCTCGACATCGAAGTGACCCCGGCCCTGCGGCAGGAAGGCATCGCCCGTGAACTGATCAACCGGATTCAGAACATCCGCAAGGACAGTGGCTTCAATGTGACGGACAAGGTCCGGGTAACGGTCTTTGCCGTCGGGGAAGACCATGCGGAGATTGAGGCTGCCCTGGTTCCTTTCGGCGGCTATATTGCGGCGCAGACACTTTCCGTTTCCGTTGTCCTGCGCGAAGGACCGGCAGCGGAGGGGGCGACCCGGACAGAGTGGAATGAGGGTACGATCGACATTTTGGTTGAAAAAGTTTCATAACGAAATACAACATATAATCAATAGCGCTTAAAATTGTTTTTGCTATGGCAGAAGAGAACAAAAACCTGAATATTCCGCAGCAGGAAGATCAGGAATCTGCCTCCGGGCAGACGAAAACCCGCTACAGCGATGAGGAACTGGAAGAGTTCCGCACCATCATCGTAGAGATGTTGGAAAAAGCCAGGAAGGAGTACAACACGCTCCGTCATGTCGTCATGCACAATGGCAGCAACGACATTGAGGATACGATTCCTTCCTTCAAGACAGTGGAAGATGACGGCGCCATGCAGCTCTCCAAGGAGGAGGCGAGCCAGCTCGCCCAGCGTCAGTACAAGTTCATCCAGAACTTGGAAGCTGCGCTTGTCCGTATCGAAAACAAGACATATGGGATCTGCCGGGTGACCGGCAAGTTGATCCCGAAAGAGCGGCTCCGTCTCGTTCCGCATGCCACCCTGACTGTGGAAGCGAAGGAAATGCTCGCGAAAGGAAAACGTTGACATGAAGATATCGAAAGGCAAGTCACTGCTGATTCTCGGTATCGTGCTTGTAGTCATTGACCAGGTCATCAAAGTCCTGGTCAAGACGAATATGTCCATCGGCGAACATTTCAGCGTGTTCGGGAACTGGTTCCAGATCCTGTTCATTGAAAACGAGGGAATGGCGTTCGGCATGAAATTCGGCGGCGCCGTCGGAAAGGCGTTGCTCAGCATCTTCCGCGTCATCTTGTTCGGTTTTCTGTGCTGGTGGATAACGAAACTGGTCCGAAAAGGGGCGGAAGGTCCTGATGGAGAGAAGGTTCCGGTTCCGACGGGGGTCCTTGTCGGGCTGACGCTGATTACGGCCGGTGCCATGGGCAATATCGTCGACTGCCTGTTTTACGGACAGGTCTTTTCCGCCTCCGCACCGGGCGTCGTCGCACAGTGGGGCGGCAGTTATGCCCCGCTGTTCTTCGGGAAAGTCGTGGATATGTTTTATTTCCCGCTCTTTACCTGGCCGTCCTGGGTCCCGTTCCTGGGCGGGCACATCTTCTTTGAGCCCGTATTCAATTTCGCGGACAGCTGTGTGACGGTCGGCGCCCTTTACCTGCTCTTCTTCCAGTATAAGTTCTTCCTGTCGGACGGGAAGAAGGAAGAAGCCGTTAAAAAAACCTCTTCCAGGAAATAGATTACTTGTTCAGCCGGGTCAGGAATTCCAGACTGGATGTGATCGCTTTTTCCGTCCCTTGTTCGTCGAAGCCATGTCCTTGTCCTTCGAACTTCTGCAAGGTGGCGTTTTTATAGGCTTTCACGGCTTTTTCGCTGCTGGAATAGGGGACAAGAAGGTCTTTGTCTCCATGCAAGATCAGCACCGGACCCTCGTATTTCCCGATTTCGGCGTAGGGGTCTATCGTGATGGCGTCCTCCACATATTTCTTATAGAAGGTAAATCCTAACAAGGAGGTACTTTCGGGCATGGCCGACACGTCGCCTTTGTACAGGATGAACAGATAGGAAGAAACCAGTTCCGGAATGTTGAAAGCCGGAAACATCTGGATCATGCCTCTGATGCGGGAAGGCTGCGCGGCCGCCACCATCGCACTGACGAGGCCGCCCTGGCTGGCACCGGCGAGATAGATCTGGTTTTTGTCTGTAAATCCTTGTTTCTCAATCATGTCCATGACGGCCCGCAGGTCTTCCATTTCCGTCAGGATGGACATTTGCTTGTAACTTCCGCCGCTGAGATTCGCCAGTGAACCGCCGATGAAATCGAAACAATACCCAGCATAACCTTTCCGGGCAAGCGCTTCGGCATAGGGCAGGCAGTCGGTATGATGTCCCAGCAGCCCGTGGCTGAAAATGACGACGGGCATCCGGCCGTCCCGCCCTTCGGGCAGGACGAGTTTCCCGTAGATTTTGATCCCGTCCCGGCTGCAGGAAAGTTCTTCCGTGGTGATGGAATAGGTGCGGGACGGTATTTCAACCGTTTCCTCCTCCGTTCCCGCAGGATCTTTGGAACAGGAAGGAACAACCATGATCCACAGGAGGATCAGCAGCAGGTATGTCGCAATTCTTTTCATGGCAGGAACATTTGCGTAAAAGTAATAAAAAAACGGCAAATGGCGCATCCGTCATTCCCTTCATTTCTGGGGAAAATGAGAGTCTATTTGGCGAGTTTTTTGTATATTTGCAGGAATAGACTTACTTATGTCAGACAGCAAGAAACATAAGTTGTGGATTGCAGCGGGACTCGGCGGGCTTGTGCTGGGGTTTTCCGCTATGCTGGCGTTGGACAGCGCCGTGGAAAAGACGTCCACCAACGAATACTGCATGAGCTGCCACTATCATGAGCAGGCGGATGCCGATTGGAAGAAATCGGTCCATTTCAACAGCAAAAGCGGTGTGGTGACGGATTGTGCGGCCTGCCATCTGCCTCCCAAGGAAGACGGGGTCCTCAAGTATTACATGGCCAAGGCAAAGATGGGTGCCAAGGATATCTGGACCAAGATGACCAAGGATCCGGACGAAATCGACTGGAAGGCCAAACGGGAACTCTCCCATGCGGAAACCATCGTATACAACGCCTCTTGCGAGAAATGCCATGCGAACCTCTTCCCGGAGGGGATTTCCGATGACGGGATTACGGCGCATCTTTACTATGAAGAGAATGCCAAGAAGCTGAATCTCCAGTGCATCAGCTGCCATTTGGACGTGGGCCATTTCATGCCCGGCTATCAGCACAAAAAACTTCAGGGAACGGTCGATACGGGTTCCGGCGAGGTATACGACAGCGCCGCCGTCGTGACTGCATTCGAGAATTTCACGGAGACAGTACCCGGAACGCGGGCTGCCATCCGGATGATTGCGGTTCCGGGCGGGGAGTTCACCCTCGGAAGCCCGGAAAAGGAGCCTTTCCGCGCCCAGGACGAAGGTCCGCAGCGGAAGGTGAAGATTTCCCCGTTCTTCATGGGCGAAGTCGAGGTGACCTGGCAGCAATACTGGAGTTTCTACAACGAGACCATGTCCGAAGGGCGCACGCCGCCGGAGACGGTCTATGCGAACAACTCCCGTCCGGACGTGGATGCTGTCAGCGGCCCGACACCGCCGTTCGGTTTCCCGGACCAGGGGTGGGGCATGGGCAGCCGTCCGGCCATCACCATGACCCATTATGCGGCCCAGACCTTCTGCCAGTGGCTTTCCCTGAAGACAGGAAGGACCTACCGTCTCCCGACGGAAGCGGAATGGGAATATGCCGCCCGGGGCGGTACGCAGACGCCTTATTTCTTCGAAGGGGATCCCAAGCGGCTCTCCGGCCAGACGCTGCGCGCCAAGATTTTCAAGGCGGATACGGCCATGATCGCCCGTTATGTCGTCTATGGCGGGAACAGCCCTTCCCAGACCCAGGAGCCGGAGTTCGTCCAGGCCAATCCATTCGGCCTGAAGAATATGCTGGGTAACGTAATGGAATATTGCGCAGACTGGTACGCGGAAGACGCCTACGCGAAGATCGCGGACGGGGCGGTGGATCCGAAAGGCCCTGCCGAGGGAACGGAGCATGTGGTCCGCGGCGGCAGTTATGGGGATGACGCTGCGCTGGTGCGCTGCTCCAGCCGCGGACGGACCCATCATGACGACTGGCTGCGGACAGACCCGCAGAACCCGAAGAGCATCTGGTGGTATTCCGATATCAAGGGTATCGGATTCCGGGTCGTGTGCGAGGTCCCGGCGGGAGTGGAAACGAATCGATAAACACATTAAACCTAACGATATGGAAGAGAAAAAAATGGACAGAAGGTCATTCCTGGGCATGAGCTCGATGATCGGTGCGGCAGGTATCGTGGGCGGAAGCGCCCTCTTGACATCCTGCGCTGGCAAAAAAGGAGACAAACTGGTCCCCCTGAAAAATCCCGGTGAATATTATATTCCGGAGCTTCCCGACAAGGCGATTGAAGGGAAGGAACTGAAAGTCGGTCTGGTCGGTTGCGGCGGCCGTGGAAGCGGCGCCATCGGAAACCTGCTGGATGCGGCTGACGGAATCAAGGTCGTTGCCCTGGGCGATGTCTTTGCAGACCGGCTGGAGAATGTCCGTAAAACGCTGAAAGAGAAGCGCGGACAGGAAGTCCCCGCCGAGAATTGCTTCGTCGGTTTCGATGCATACAAGAAAGTGATCGACTCGGGCATCGACATGGTGATCCTGACGACACCTCCGGTTTTCCGTCCCGTCCATTTCCAGTATGCAACAGAAAAAGGTGTCCACTCCTTCCTTGAGAAGCCGATTTCCGTGGATGCCAAGGGCTACCGGATGATCATGGCGACGGCCAAGCAGGCTGAGGCCAAGGGCCTGTGC
>CADBPH010000112.1 GCA_902796455.1 uncultured Bacteroidia bacterium | reverse complement strand
GTCGCCTTTGTCGCTGACGTGGACCTCATGGTCCCATCCCCGGTAGGCTCCGTCCACATCCGTAATCTTGTTCGGCATGATGAGCGCATGGTACAAGGACGTGTAGAAAGCCTTCAGGTCCCGCTGGTTCAGCGGATCAATGTCTATCCTGGAGAGGTATCCGTTCCATACCTTTTCCGCATCCCGCCGCACCTTGCCGAAGTTCCATCCCGGGATTTCCGCCTCGCGGTTCTTCCGCGCACCCTCGCAGCTGACCGTCGAGATGCCCACCTTCACGAGGACCTTTTCGGCACGTTTCGTCTTGAAACGGACAATTGCCTTGGTCACAGTCCCTTCCACATCGGCCCCGGCGCCGGTGGTCCCGTCCCGGAACGTCTCCACCTTTTCGAAGGGCTTGGAGAAAGTGGCGCTGAAGTAGTACACATGGTCGCGGATAAAGCCCTTGGAGCGGCGCATGCCCTCGAGGGTCCTGTCGTCCACAATCTTGATGAAACTGGCCGTGGTGGCGTCGCATGTCCCGTACTCAAGGTCGATCATGACGCCGGACGCGTCGCTTTTGGGGAAGATATATTTGTGGAAGCCCGCCCGCGTCGTGGCGGTCAGCTCCACATCCACGTCGTAGTCGTCCAGGTGGACTTTGTAGAAGCCCGGATGGGCCTCTTCGCTGTCATGGGAGAAATGCGATCCGTACGTCTCCTTGCCGATGTAGGTGAAAGGCACGTCCCCTGTCACCGGCATGAAAAGGATGTCTCCCATATCGGGGCAGCCTGTACCGCTGAGGTGGGTGTGCGCAAAACCGACCAGGGAATCGGACTTGTCGTTGTAGCCCGAGCAGAAGTCCCATTGCCTCGTACGGGTGTCGATGAGGTTGTTGGGACCCACCTGGACCATGCCGAACGGCAGCATGGCCGACGGGTGCGTGTGCCCCACGTAGGCTGTTCCGACGAAAGGATCGACATAGTTTGCCGGCGGCACATTCCCGGCGCACGAGGAGAAAGACATCATCAATGTCAGGAGACAAAGCGCCGCCAAGGCGAAAGGATTGTTACGGAGCATGATGCGACAGTGTTTTGTGTTATATAGGCGGATTTCCGGAAGGAAGTGCAGTGACTTCCGCAATCAAAATTATACAATTTCTCTAAATAATCCAAAGGCCCCCCGCGGCTTCCGCGTTTGCATATCTTCCAAAATAATTCGATATTTGTGTAGTATCCTGCACAGGTATGGAAACGACCGCTCCGGCACCCCTGTATGAAATCGTCCGGGAAACGGATGTCCCCTATGGGGAAGCACCCGGTTTCTGGACAGAAGCCCCTGTCCGCTCCCCTTTCCCCATTTTCAAGATGATGCGCATCTTCGGAAGACGACGGAATCTTCCGCTGACGATGGACCTCTATGTTCCGGTTGCTGATCCGGCCGAGTCCCGCCCCCTCCTGCTGATGATGCATGGCGGCGCCTTCTTCATCGGCAACAAAGGCGAAAGCGGACAAGTCGCCTGGTGCCGCCACTTCGCTTCGCTGGGATATGTCGCCGCCTCCATCAACTACCGCCTCGGATTCCGCCTCTCAGCAAAGGGCATCCGGCAGGCGGAACAGGATGCACTGGAAGATGCAGACTGTGCCCTGGCCTGCCTGATGGGCAGGAAAGACCTCCGCATCGACCCGCAGCGCGTGTTTGTCGCAGGAACCAGTGCCGGGGCCGTCACCGCCCTGAACCTGGCCTACGGGCTCTATGGGGACCGGCCGATGGACGGATTCCGGCCGAAGCTGGGCGCCGGATTCCGTATCCGGGCCGTCGGGGATCTCTGGGGCTATGTCCGCGACCTGGACATGCTGGAACGCGCACGCATCCCCATCATCGCCTTCCAGTCGGAAAAGGATCCGGTCGTTCCCTTCGACAGTGGCTACCCGCTGAAAGCCAAATGGTTCGCCGGGAAGGTGTACGGAACGAAAGCCACCTGCGAACGGGCCGCCGCCCTGGGAATCTGCTGCCGGCATTATCCCTGCCCGGAAGAGCGGCACAAGTTGCACCTGGACGAATCCTGGCAACTGACCCCGCGCTTTTACGAAATCCGGGACAAGATGGCTGCTTTTTTCGCAGCAATACTTGAATCTGATACTGTTTAACTCATATACAATCGCCTTTATGAAAAAGTTTGTTCTCCTTTTTTTCATTTGCGGAATCCTCTCAGCGCAAACGCTGCAAAGTCAATCCCTTACCTGGTATGAAGGAACGGAGGCCGGCCTGATCGGCAAACTCCTCCCCACAGAGAATCCCTATCACCGGGCGGACACGTCCCGATATGCCTTCGAGGGACATGAGCGGAACCTGGTCAGGTGCTCGGCGGGCCTGGCACTGCGGTTCAATACGAATTCCACCTCCATCTACCTGGCGCCGGAATACGGTTACATGTACAAAGGGATCTCCACATCCTTCCTGGCATCCCGGGGATTCGACCTGTATATCAAGCAGAACGGAAAATGGCTGTGGGCAGCCGCAGCGGGACCGTCAGTGGGCAGGGAAGACAAACCTTTCAATCTGATTGCCACCATGGACGGCTCCGAACACGAATGCCTCCTGTATCTTCCGATGTACAGCGAGCTCCGGGGCCTGAAAATCGGGCTCGACAAAGGCGCCACGCTGGTGGTTCCGGAGAATGATTTCAAATACCGTATCGGCGTCTTCGGATCCAGCTTTACCATGGGCGTTTCCACCAGCCGGAGCGGCATGTCCTATCCGGTCCAGTTCGCCCGCCGGACCGGCCTTCAGATCCTGAGCATCGCCGCTTCCGGGCAATGCAAGCTGCAGGATTCCTTCGCCCGGGCCATCGCGGATGCCCAGGTCGACGCCATGATCTTCGATACGTTTTCGAATCCGACGATTGAAATGATCCAGGAGCGCCTTTTCCCCTTCATTGAAACGGTCCAGGCCGCCCATCCGGACATCCCGCTGATTTTCCAGCGTACCATTTACCGGGAAAAACGCAATTTCTCCCTGGAGGCAAACCGGATTGAAGCCGACCGCATCGCCTTCGCAGACAGCCTGATGGCCATCGCCTGCAAGAAATACAAGAATGTTTACTACATTTACCCGGATGCCACTTCCCCGGATCATGAGTCTTCGGTAGACGGAGTCCACCCGTCCAACTACGGCTACACGCTCTGGGAGCGCTCCATTGAAAAGAAAGTACTCCGGATCCTGCGCCGCTACGGCATCCGGCCATAATAACGCATACTGAACATCTTCCAACATGAAACGGCTGCTTTTCCCCACAGCGCTCGTCGCCCTCCTGCTGACGTCCTCCATCCGGACGGAGGCCTGCACCAACCTGATTGTCGGCAAGAAAGCCTCGACGGACGGAAGTGTGATGTGTACCTATAACTGCGACGGCTTCGGTTTCGCCGCATCCCTGTCCTACCATTCACCCGGCCGCCATGCCGAAGGCGAATTCATCAATGTCTCCAGGAACTGGCCGGGAGCGGAAACTGCCGAGCGCCTGATCCGGCAAGCGCCTTATACCTATGGGGTTGTCGGACTGATGAACGACCAGCAAGTCTCCATTGTCGAGACGACCTGGGGCGGACGGAAGGAGCTCCGCAATCCGGAAGGGTACCTGGATTATTTCACCTTGATGAACCTGACCCTGCAGCGGTGCGCGACCGCCCGCGAGGCCATCGCCATCATGGACAGACTCGTCCAGGAATACGGATACAACGAAACCGGGGAATCCTTCGCGATCTGCGACAAGGAAGAAGCCTGGATCATGGAACTGATCGGGAAAGGGCCCGGCCGCAAAGGCGGAGTCTGGGTCGCCCTGCGCGTGCCGGACGACTGCATCTGCGCCTATGCCAATGCCAGCCGCATCCGCCAGTTCCCGCAGGCGCCGAAAACCTCCCGGAAAAAGAAAGGCGACAAGCCCTTCTGCGTGGCCGATGAAGGAAATTGCATGTACGCACCCGATGTCATTTCCTTTGCCCGGGAAATGGGCTTCTACGAGGGGGAAGACAAGGATTTCAGTTTCCGCGAAGCCTACGGGCCGCTGGATTTCGGCGCGATCCGCTACTGCGAAGCCCGCGTCTGGAGTTTCTACCGCCATCATTCCGACCCGGCGGAAATGGACAAGTACCTGCCCTTCCTCTACGGGAATACCGATGTCCATGACCACCTCCCGCTCTGGATCAAGCCGGACAAGCCGCTGAGTGTCAGGGATCTTATGAATGATATGCGGGACCATTACGAAGGGACGGCGCTGGATATGACAACCGACGTCAGTGCCGGGCCGTGGGCCTCTCCCTACCGGAACCAGCCGATCAATTTCAAGAGCAGCGACGGCACGGACATGTTCCGCGAACGTCCGATCGGCTGCCAGCAGAGCGCCATGACCCTGGTCTGCCAGATGCGTTCCTGGCTGCCGGATGCCGTGGGCGGGGTCACGTATTTCAATCTGGATGATGCCTCGATGGTCGCCTATGTGCCCGTCTACTGCGGAATCAACCGGATTCCCGAGCCGTTCCGGCGCGAGAACAACAACATCCGTGAGTTCAGCACGGAGAGCGCCTTCTGGATGAACAACTTTGTCGCCAACATGGTTTACCCGCGCTACAGCGCGATGATCGGTGACCTGCGCGAGGCCCAGTCCGAGCTGGAAGATTTCTATGCGGAAGACCAGAAAGCGGTCGAGGAGAAAGCCGGGCAGATGACCCCGTCGGAGCGGACCGCATACCTGACGGCCAAGACGGAAGGCTATACGGACCAAATGATGAAGCGCTGGGACAAACTGGCGAAACTCCTGATTGTCAAGCATAACGACCAGATCATGCAACCCTCCGAGAACGGAGTGGTCGTCCCGGGGAAACGCACGTCACCCGCCTACGCCCCCGCTTTCGTAGACGCCGTCAAAGCCCAGACCGGAAACCGCTACGTCAAGCCGGGCCAGTAACCGGGCTCCGGCAGGAGGGGCATCGCGCCGGGCTGCGTACAGACATAGGCCGAAACTTTCACGGCCAGGGCATGCGCCCGCGAAACAGGTTCCCCGCGCAGCAGGGCCGCGCACAAAGCGCCCGTAAAGGAGTCGCCAGCCCCGACAGTATCCACAACCTGCACCCGGGGAGTCGGAAGGAAAGACGTTTCCGACCGGGTAATGACATAAGACCCTGCCGTTCCGCAGGTCAGCACCACCATCTCCAGCCCGTATCCCTCGAGCAGGCTGCGGCACACCCGGGGCATTTCCCCTGCGGGACAGCCGCACATGTCCGAGACAACGGCGAGTTCTTCATCATTGATTTTCAGGATATCAGCCGCTTGCAGAGACGCCTCGACTACTTCCCGGCCATAGTAATGCTGCCGCAGGTTGATGTCGAAAATCCGCAGGCAATCCGGCGGAGTCCGGCTGATAAATTCCCGGATGGACGCCCGCGAAACGGCATTCCGCTGCGCCAGGGATCCGAAACAGACAGCCCGGCAGTTCCGGGCGATTCCTTCCATCGTGCTGTCAAAGGGGATGTTGTCCCAGGCCACGCCCTCGCGGATATCATAGGAAGGGATGCCCTTTCCGTCAAGACAGACCTGGACCGTCCCGGTCGGAAACGCCACCCGGGGCATGTAAACCGGCAACTGACGCTCCTTGAAAGCAGCTTCTGTCTCCTCTCCCAAGGCATCCTGCCCCAGGGCACTCACCCCCATCACCTGATCCATTCCCAGGAATTGCCCTGCGTGAAAAGCAAAATTTGCGGGGGCGCCGCCCAACTGACGGCCGGCGGGAAGCATGTCCCACAAAGCCTCCCCTATTCCGACGACATATCGTTCCATGGCATTTGTATGCTTGACTTTGCGAAGATAAGAATAAATATTTCTCCGCAAAACCAAAAACTACCGTCGTTTATTTTTTGTATATTTGTGGTCAATGAACCACTTTTTTACCCTTTCCGCACCGAAAAGCGGCCTCCTGGCCGAGCGCCTGCAAGTTCTCGAAGCAGAAGTCAGCGCCCGCCTCGAACTGGAAAAACAGGCAGGACGCACCCTGCAATACACCAAGGTTTTCCTCAGCGACGCGGCGAACCAACAGAAAGCCCTGCGGGACAGCCCATTGTACCGGGACCATCTTTCCAAGGCGCCCTGCACTTTCGTGGGACAGGTACCGCTGGACGGTTCGAAAATCACCCTGCTCCTGAAGACGGATGAGCGGCAGGAGGCATGCCTGTTCCACAGCCTCCGGCTGGACGAAGCGGAAGCGGCCGGGAAAGATTCTTATGCCCAGACCCGTCTCCTGTTTGAACGGTACCTGGGCATCCTCGCCGAAAAGGGGCTCCGGATGGATGTCCACTGCGTCCGGACCTGGATTTATGTACGCGACATCGACGCGAATTATGCCGGGGTCGTCCGGGCCCGCAACGATGTCTTCGACCGGGAAGGATTGACCATCGACACGCATTTCATCGCCAGCACGGGCATCGGAGGGCGCTCGGAAGCCCGCCACGCCCTGGTCGGAATGGATTTCCTGACCTACCCGGACATCGAAGAGCAGCAGAAGCATTACCTCAAGGCACCGGATTTCCTGGGCTCGCCGCATGATTATGGTGTCGCTTTCGAGCGCGGGACCGCCCTGAAGACCTCCGACGGAACCAAATTATTCATTTCCGGGACCGCCAGCATCGACAAATCCGGGAAAATCCTCCACGAAGGCCAGGTCCTCCGCCAGACCGGACGCCTGCTGGAAAACATTGACGCACTGCTGCATGACGGAGGCGCCAGCCTGGAGAATGCCGGGTATTTCATTATCTATCTGCGGGACCTGTCCGATTATGCCGCCGTCGCCGGATACATGCGAGGCCGCTTCCCGGACAAGCCGCTTGTCATCCTCCTTGCCGAGGTCTGCCGCCCCGGCTGGCTGATCGAAATGGAATGCACGGCCTGGGTACCGGAAAAATAAAGCTCCACCCTCTTTCATTCTTCCTGATTATTTCATATATTCGTTCCCGTCCAACCCAACGAATACCATGAAATACAGAATTTTCCTTTTGGTACTCCTGCTGTGGGCAACGGCATGCAGCAAGAGCAATGAGGTCTGTATCTACGGCGGAAGCTCCGCCTGTATCACAGCCGCCTATTCCGCTGCAAAACTCGGGAGCCAGGTCACGATTATCTGCCCCGACGCAACCCTCGGGGGCATGACCACGGGCGGCCTCGGCCAGACCGACATCGGCAACAAGCAGGCAGTCATCGGCCTGGCAAGGCAATTCTACCGCAAACTGGGCGCGCATTACGGCAAGCTCGAGCAATGGCTTTTCGAACCGCATGTCGCGGAAGAAATCCTGATGCAGTATCTGGAACATCCCCGAATCAACGTCATGCAGGGATGGTATCTGGAATCCGTCCAGAAAGAAGGGACCCGCATCGTGTCCATCACCTGTACCGACCGCAAAGGCAAGACGGTCACCCTCCCGGCGGACCAGTTCATCGACTGTTCCTATGAAGGCGACCTGATGGCCAAGAGCGGAGTCAGCTACACCTTCGGGCGGGAAGACAACAGCGTCTATGGAGAGACCTGGAACGGTTACCAATTGCTGGACCAGCACCAGTTCCCCGACGGAATCGATCCCTACGTCGTCCCCGGAAAACCCGAGAGCGGCCTGCTCTGGGGCATTTCCGATGCGGCTCCGAAAGAAAACGGCACCGGCGACAAGTGCGTCCAGGCCTATAATTACCGGATTTGCCTGACAGACGACCCGGACAACCAGATTCCCATCGAAAAGCCTGCGAATTACGACCCGAAGACCTACGAGTTGCTGGTCCGTGTTCTCGAGGCAGACCCCAACCCCAAACTGGGGAGATATTTCATCTGGAGCCGGATGCCCGGCCGGAAAACGGACATCAACAACAAGGGTCCCTTCTC
>CADBPH010000111.1 GCA_902796455.1 uncultured Bacteroidia bacterium | reverse complement strand
GCGCTTGCCCGGTTGCAGGAGATGAAAGTCGCCCAGTTGAAGGAGATTTACCACATGCTGGCGCTCTGCCTGGGCGTTCCTCCCACGTCTTTCACTTGGACCCGCTACGATTCGAAGGGGAATGCGGTTTCGACCCGGGAATACACGCCGCAGTCTTTTTACCGGGAGTATATCGGCGAAGACCTGGAAAACAATTATGTCATGGTCATGAACGACCCCTGCCGGGAGTATGGAAAGGTGTATGAGATTGAATATGACAGGCATGTGTATGACGGGCAGAACTGGGTATATGTCAACCTCCCCATCGACCGGATCAAGGAGATGGCCATCGCGTCGATCAAGGACAATACGGCCATGTATTTCTCCTGCGATGTCGGTAAGTTCTTCGACCGCAAGCGCGGCGTACTGGATCTTGAGAATTTCGATTATGGTTCCCTGATGGGGGTCTCTTTCGGGATGGACAAGCGGGAGCGGGTGATGACTCATGCCAGCGGCTCGTCCCATGCCATGACCCTGATCGCTGTCGATATCAAGGACGGAAAGCCCGTCAAGTGGATGGTTGAGAACAGCTGGGGTGCTGCCAGCGGGTACCAGGGCAATTTGATCATGACGGACGAGTGGTTCGAGGAGTACATGTTCCGCCTGGTCGTCAATAAGAAATATGTTCCCGCCGATGTGATGCAGCTGCTTTCCCAGAAGCCGGAACTCCTGCCCGCCTGGGATCCGATGTTCCTGCCGGAAGAGTAGGACTCCTGGTTTGGAATGATGTTTGAAAAGAGAGTGGGAAACTTTACTGCTATGAAAAAGATTCTCACTCTCTTGCTGGTTGTTTTGTGCGGTGCGGCCCCTTTGTCGGCCCAGCCGCGTGGCGCCATGGGCGGATATGGCCGGCCCGGATCTTACCGTTACGGCGGCTACGAACGCCCCCACGGACGGTATGACCGGAGTTTCGGCATGGAGGACATGTATTTCGGCCTGCGGGCGGGCATGACGGTCGCATCCATCCATTCCCAGTCTTCGGAAATGGGCGGAGTATCAAGTGCTTCCGGAATCTTCCTCGGACTCTCCGGAGGACGCGCAGTCCTTCCTTTTGCCCCGTTGTACATCGAATCCGGCCTGTTCTACACCGAGAAGGGAGGGAGAAGGGGATCGGAGATGACGTATGATCTCAATTACCTGGAGGTCCCGGTTATGATGCGGTATAAGTTGTTTCTGACCCCCGCCGTGGCCATCCAGCCTTTCGGCGGTGTCTATCTGGCTTGCGGCGTTGGCGGTCAGATCCGCAATTATCAGACACGTACTTCCGTGCCTTCTTTCTCGCAGACGGGATTCAACCGCTTTGACACGGGTGTCAAGTTGGGGTGCAGCCTGAATCTGGCCATCCTGCATCTGGAAGCAGCCTACGACATCGGCATGGCCAACATCAGCCGGGACGATTTCGTCCAGGCCCACAACGGATGTTTCTACCTCAGTTTCGGATTCAGTTTCTGATTCTGGAAGCCGTCTTCAAAGAATTTGGCTTTTGCCTTATCGGCTGTGTCTCCGCGATTCGGACAAGACAGGAAGCAGGGCGATGAGATAACCGATGGCGGCGACGCTGATGGCCGTCAGGATCAGGTCTTTCCATTGTAGGATAACGGGATAGGCGGCCGTGGCGAAACTCCCGGGCATCTTGATGAAACCGAATTTTTGCTGTGCAAGGGTGAAACCGACGCCCAGGACAAGACCCGCGGCCAGGCCGAGGAGGGAGATCATCCATCCCTCCAGGATGAAAATCCGTTTCACCAACTGGGGCGTCGCCCCCATGCTCCGCAGCGTTCCGATGTCTTCTTTCTTCTCGATCATGAGCATCGAGAGACTGCCGAAAATATTGAAAGCGATGATGATAATGACGAAGATAAGGATCAGGTAGACAGATACTTTCTCATATCTCATCATCTTGTAAAGCGACTCGTTCTGCTGGAAACGGTCCTTGACGGAGAAACCCTCGCCGAGTTTATCCTGCAAGGTCCGGATGATTTTATGCAAGGCTTTCCGGGAGGTCCCTGCTGCCACCCGGAGTTCCACCCCGGACACCTCATCCGTGTATCCGAGCAACTGGCGCATCTGCTCCAGGGGGAGGATAATCAGGTCGCTGTCGATTTCCGGATTGACGGAGAAGACCCCGGAAGGGAAAATTTTGATGTTTTCCAGGGAAGCAGCCGGATTCGCAGGGGAGAAGGAGCGGTCGCGGGCGGGGTAGTAAATCTGGATCGGGGCGAGGAAGCGGTGGCTGATCTCCATGCTGTACGAAAGCCCCGAGCCGACGACTCCCATGGGAATCTCCCCGTGATGCAGGGCGAATTTCCCTTCAATCATGTGGTCGCGGATCGGGCTTTCCTCTTCGTAGACCCGGTCGACCCCTTTTCCCATGGCGATGCCGTTATGCCCGTCGTAAGAAATATAAACATTGTCCTGCAGGATGCTGGACATCGTTTTGATGGCCGGCTGGTCATACGCCCAGTCGAAGGCTTCTCCTTCCGGGATGAAGACTTTTCCCTTGGACGGCGTGATGAGGATATCCGGCTCGACATTGCTCAGGGATGACTTGACAAGCGAATCGAAGCCATTGTAAACGGACAGGATGATGACCAGCGCTGCCGTGCCGACCGCCATGCCAATGGCACTGATCGCGGAAATGATGTTGATCACATTGTGTGATTTCTTGGCGAACAGATACCGCTTGGCTATGAACAGGGGCAGGTGCATCCGGTCAGGATTCTTTCAGGAGATCGTCGATATGCGCAGCGTAATCCAGGCTGGTGTCCAGGTAGAAGACCAGCTCGGGAACAATGCGGAGCTGTTTGGCGACCCGGTGGCCGAGTTCTCCCCGCAGCGTCTTGACATTTTCCTGCAGCAGCTTCATGACGGATTCCGCCTTGGCGGAAGGGAAAATGCTGACATAGACTTTCGCAACGGACAGGTCCGGACTGACGCGGACTTCACTGACCGTGACCATGGCGCCGGAAAAAGCAGCCATGCCTTTGGCACGGATGATTTCCGCGAGATCCTTCTGGATCTCCCGTCCGACTTTCAACTGGCGGGTGCTGGCAGGTTTTTCCATTACGGGAGGACGTTGATAATGAAATAATTCTTCTTGCCCTTCTGGGCCAGGATATATTTCCCGTCCAGGATGTCGTTTTCAGAGACCTGGTAATCCAAATCGGAGACTTTGTCCTTGTTCAGGGAAACGCCACCGCCCTGGACCATCTTGCGGGCTTCTCCCTTGGAGGGGAAGACGGACGTCTTGACGGCCAGCAGGTCCAGCAGTCCGCAAGGCAGTTCCGACCGGGAAATGGTAAAGGTCGGGACGCCGCTGAAGACCGCGAGGAAGGTCTTCTCGTCCAGCCGGCGCAGGGCTTCGCCGGTAGCATTCCCGAAGAGCATGCGGGAGGCTTCCACGGCGTTGTCGTATTCCTGCTGTCCATGGCACATGACCGTGATCTCGCGGGCGAGGGCTTTCTGCAGCTTCCGCTGTCCGGGGTCCTGCCGGTGCTCCTGGATCAGGGCTTCGATGGTGGGACGGTCCAGCATGGTGAAGATCTTGATGTAGCGCTCGGCATCCTCGTCGGCGACATTCAGCCAGAACTGGTAGAATTCGTACGGAGAGGTCCGGTTGGCATCCAGCCAGATATTCCCTTTTTCCGTCTTTCCGAATTTGGTGCCGTCCGCTTTCTTGATCAGCGGGCAGGTCAGGGCGAATGCTTCCTTGCCGAGGACACGGCGGATGAGTTCGCTGCCGGTGGTGATGTTGCCCCACTGGTCGCTTCCGCCCAGCTGGAGGACGCAGCCCTTATGCTCGTACAGGTAGAGGTAATCGTATCCTTGCATGAGCTGGTAGCTGAATTCGGTGAAAGACATGCCCTCGCGGGATTCCGTGGAGAGACGCTTCTTCACGGAGTCCTTGGCCATCATGTAGTTGACGGTGATATGCTTGCCGATATCCCGGATGAAATTGATGAACGAGTAGTCCTTCATCCAGTCGTAATTGTTGACGAGTTCCGCCTTGTTCGGAGCGTCGGAGTCGAAGTCGAGGAAGCGGCCGAGCTGGGCTTTGATGCAGGCGACGTTGTGGTTGAGCGTCTCCTCGTCAAGCAGGTTCCGCTCCGCCGATTTCATGGACGGATCCCCGATCATGCCCGTCGCTCCGCCGACCAGGGCGATCGGCCGGTGTCCGCAATTCTGGAAATGCTTGAGTATCATTACGCTGACGAGGTGTCCGATATGCAGCGAATCCGCCGTCGGGTCGATGCCGACATAGGCGGCCTGCGGGCCCTCCATCAATTTTTCTTCCGTTCCCGGCATGATATCCTGGATCATGCCTCTCCAAGAAAGCTCTTCTACAAAATTTTTCATCAGTTGAATATGTCCATTATAGCGAGGTACAAAGGTAGTCATTTTATTGTGAAATTCTGAAGAAAGCGCTAAATTTGCAAGACGCATTGATGCCGGAATAAACATATTATCTATACGAAATCATGAGAAAGTACATTGTAGCAGGCAACTGGAAGATGAACACGACAGTTCCTGAGGGCGTTGCGCTCGCCAAAGAAGTAGCACAGAAGGCTCATTCCCTTCCTGCAAACGTTGAACTTATTGTGGCTCCGCCGTTTACGCATCTTGCATGCGTGGCTGACGCCCTGAAGGGTTCCGCTGTCGCGCTTTCTGCCCAGAACTGTGCGGATCACGAGAAAGGCGCCTATACCGGCGAAGTTTCCGTGAAGATGCTCACTTCCGTCGGTTGCCAGTATACCATCCTCGGCCACTCCGAGCGCCGTCAGTATTACGGTGAGACCGACGAGAAATTGGTCGAAAAAACCCGTCTCGCCCTGGAAGCCGGGCTGAAGGTGATCCTTTGTGTCGGTGAAAACCTGGACGAGCGTGAGGCCGGCAAGCATTTCGAGGTGGTGACCGCGCAGACCAAGGCGGTCCTGTACAACTTCACGGCTGAGGACTTGATGCATGTCGTGATCGCTTACGAGCCGGTTTGGGCCATCGGTACCGGAAAGACGGCTACGGCTGCCCAGGCAGAGGAAATCCACGCTTGCATCCGTACTGTGGTTGCCGAGAAATTCGGGAAAGAGGTCGCAGATGACATGACCATCCTTTATGGCGGTTCCTGCAAGCCGTCCAATGCGAAAGAGCTGTTCGCTGAACCGGATATCGACGGCGGGCTGATTGGCGGTGCCGCCCTGAAGGCTGACGATTTCATTGCCATCGCCACTTCCTTCTGAGCCGCTCTTTGAAAAATGATCGTCCCGGGACCGATGGGTACCCGGGACGTTTTTTTATAGCTTCATCAGGCAGACGCCGATTTTCTTGCTCCGGTTCCACAGCCAGTAGCGGCTGCCCTCTTTTTTCTCAAGCCGGAATGGCAGGGCGGACCGGGTCTGGATGCCGCTGCTGTCCGTCCATTTCAAGTCGGCTTTCACCTCGTCACCTTCCTGGGCGGGGAGGGATGCGCAGGTGAAGATGAAATACTCCGACATGTTGTCGTTGTGCACCCGGAATTGCCGGAGGTCTTCGCTGAACCCCAGCTGCCAGAAGACGGGATCATATTGATGGACGACTTTCCCGTTCACTTTCAGGCAGATATCATTGTTCTCCAGGAACGGTTCATCGGGACCGTTCTTCTGGCATGCCATGGTCATGAGCAGCAGCGCCGCAGGGAGTATGAGCCGGATCGCACGCATGATTCAACGAATGATGAGGGTTTTGGAAATAATGTCCTTGGAGCCGTCCTTGCGCACGATTTCCACACGCAGGGTGCCGCCGGCCTGGACCGTGAAGTAACCGTCGGCTTCCGGACGGACCACCCGTCCGTTCCAGAACCAGGTAATCTGGTCTGCATTCTCCAGATTGTAAACCCGCAGGGGAAGGGCGGCACCCTTGACAAACGAGCCGTCACTGTTGCGCGCGACATTCTTGAGGAAGATGAACGGGATCTTGTCGCGGCGCGAACGGGTCGTAAAGTCCGCCCGGACCGGTTGTCCCTCGATCCCGCCGTTGACAAAGCGGATTTCAACCTGATAGGCCGTCTGGGGATCCATTCCTTCCAGACAGATGGCGAAATGGTTGTCCTGGAAGGGACTGACTACCGTCCGGGTCATTTCTCCTCCGCTCCGGCCCCACAGAACGATGGCCTCGCCGGTGAAATCCTCCATGTCCGCATCCCACTGGATGACAGCGCCATCCTGGAAAACCTCGCTCTTGATGTTCTTGACCTCCGGAACCTGGATTTCGTGGGAATAGGAGACCCGGAAGGAGATATTCTCCCCGTGCTGGACGATATTGGTGATGGCAATCGGGGACGGACTCCCGTCGCGGAAGACAAAAGGCGGGTCGGTTTCCGGCGTAAAGGCATTCTTTCCGCTTTGCGGGAAGAAGACTTCCTGGACATAGGCCAGGGAACTCCGGTTCGCTTCCACCATGTCGGCGCACTGGTAGTCCGGGCGGCAGTTGACCTCATTGTAAAACCACCGCTCAATGGCCTGCATGTCCCGGCTCTCCTGGTCGGAATATCCGGCATTGCGGTGTGACTTGTCGATATGGTATACGGCCAGGCCGCTTCCGCCGATGAAACGGTCCCATCCCGCCTGGGCGCGGCACTCGAACAGGAAGTATTCTCCCTCTACGCCGGTTTCCAGCTTGAAATACCGCATGTTGTCCCGGATGGGTTCCAGCGTATAGGTCCCCGGGACAAGGACCTCACAGCGGCCGGTTCCCAGCATGTCATAGTCGATGGCATTATAACCGGGAGGGGTGTTGCCGGCATTGTTGCTGTTCCCGTGGTCCATCAGGCCGGTTGTCCCCCAGAGGGCTTCCGAAACTCCGCCGCTGGCTTCATAATCCGTATCATACATGTCCACGAGACCGAGCGTGTGGCTGTATTCGTGGCAGAAGGTCCCGATGGGAGCCAGGACGAAGTTTCCGACGGCATTCAGTCCGAGTTCTGTCGAAATGGCATAATTATCAATGACTTTCCCGTCGAGGCTCAAGGAGATGCCGGCGGCGCTCAGGTACCATTGGTGCGACCAGATGCAATCCTCTCCGCCGCCGTCCGCCTCGTCTTTTCCCGCGACCATGACAAAGACATTGTCCACATAGCCGTCCTCATCGTCATCATACTGGGAGAAATCCACGCCCAGGTCATGCGATTTCCGGCAGGCTTCTTCCACGAGCCCTGCCGGATTCTTGTCGTTGTCTTCCCCGTCATGGGCCCCGTAATCCTTCTGGGTGCCGCTTAGTGTGACCAGGGGGCCGATATCAAAGGTGAATTCGTAGGCCCCGCCGAACTGGTCGGTGAAATAGTCCAGGACGCTGCCGGTGGCTCCGTTGTAAGCGTACCCTTTCTGCGTGATCATGCGCACGAAATCGTCCCGCGTGTATTTCATGGCGAGATTGCTGAATTCGGCCAGGAGGACGATGCAGTGTTTCCGGATGGGGGAGGCCTTGGTTGCAGGACCATGCCGTTCGGACAGGCGCCGGATCATTCCCGGCTGCTTTCCGCGTATCCGCGCGAGCGTCCTTCTCCGGGCTGCAGCCTGGAGGGAAAGGGCTTGATAGGGGATATACTGGCTGGAGGCCAGGATATGGGCGGGCGCCTCCTCGGTGGCATAGTGTCCGGTACTGTACCGGGAACCATCGGTGTTGTAGCGGGCATAGCAATAGAAACCGTCGCTGTCCTGGATCAGGGCATGCCCTTGCAGGTCGGTGAGGATGTGTGAAAACTCATCTCCGCGCAGATGGGCCCGCAGGACGGCCCCGTCCGGCTGGGTCAACACAACAATCCTGTCCACCGGGATAGCCAGCAGCGGGACGCACAGGGCCAGGAATGAGGCCACGAAGAAGATACGGAGCGGATTCTTCATGCGGCGGTCAGTTTCAGTACACTTTGCAAGATTAGCGATTTTTTGCCATTAATACAAGTTTCGCGACCGGGACAACCCCCCTTCATGAATGTTCAAGAGGCCGGCAGCAAGGATGCTGACCGGCCTCTCGACGTGTACTAAAACCTAAACCTATTATATAGATGCAAAAATGTATCGAAACGTTGCATGGAAAAACAAAAAAATTGAAAAAATTTTTAAAAAAATCAGTGATCCCGCCCAAAAAGGGTGAGATCACTGCAATTTCCGAGCAACGAGTACTATTTGGCAGCCTCGACGGAAGCCTTCCGGAATTCTTTGAAATCCTTCATGAGTTCAAGGGCAGCTTTGCGTGCACGGGCACCGGCAGCCTTATTTCCTTTTGCTACCTGTGCGTCGGCGTTGGCGGCGAAAACAGCGTACTCAGCTTTGATTTTCTCGACAAGTTCTTTCATGATTCTGATTTTTTAAAAGTTCTATATGAAGAATTTTTCAAACTGCCTGCAAGATATGCATTTATCACAAAAAAAACAAGCGGAATGAATTTTTTTGAAGAATTTTTTCAGTTGACATTCAGCCCCTTTCGTCTTTGGAATTAATAGAATTCATGGTTCTGTCCGGTCCTATGGTCACAAAAGAATAAATGCCGTCAATTACTTTTTTGCACAGGGCGGGCATCTGGTCCATTTGCTCGGGCGGTAATTTCCCCAGGACATAGTCGATCTGCTGGTCCCGGTGGAATTCATTCCCGATTCCGAGCCGGATCCGGGTATAATCCTGCGTCTGGAGCAGCGCTTCGATATTCTCCAATCCGTTGTGGCCGCCGCTGCGTCCTTTCTTGCGCATCCGGACTGTCCCGAACGGCAGATTGATGTCGTCGCAGATGACCAGGAGATTCTCCACGGGCAGTTTCAAGGCTGTCATCCAGTACCGGACGGCCTTCCCGCTCAGGTTCATGTAGGTCGAGGGCTTGAGCAAATACAATTTGCGCCCTTTGTAGGAAATCTCCGCCATGTCACCGTAACGGCGGCTGCTGAAAACAGTATCGGATGCCTGAGCCCAGGCATCCAATACCATAAATCCCATGTTATGCCGCGTATGTACGTATTCGGGGCCGATATTGCCCAATCCGACGATCAGATAATTCATACGGACATCTTCCGGTTCCTTGTTTTCCCGCTTGCGAAGGAAAAACTGCTTCAGCTTACTCAGCATTCTGGGCAGCCTGAGCGGACTGGCGGGTCGCCTTGACCACACAGAGGATGGTGGATTTCGGCGAGAGGACCGTCACGTTTTCAACCTGGATGTCACCCGCGGTGATCGTGCTGCCAATCTGCATCGGAGTAATGTCGATGTCGATCTGGTCCGGCAGGTTCTTCATCAGGGCGCTGATGCGCAGGTTCCGTTTGGAGAGGAAGAACTTACCACCGGCCTGGACACCGACGGCATGACCGGTGACGTTCAGCGGCACATTGATCGCGATCGGCTTGTCTTCCGTAACGGCGAGGAAATCCACATGGAGGCAGTTGTCCTGCACGGGGTGGAATTGCAACTCGTGGATAACGGCCATGTATTTCTCACCATTGTCGAGGACGATGTCCACGATGTAGGATGCGGGGGTATGGGTCAGACCTTTGAGGTCTTTTTCAGATACAGTGAAGAGGACGTTGTCCAAGCCCGGTCCATAGAGGTTGCAGGGAACGAGCCCTTCTTTGCGGAATGCTTTCACGACTGCCTTGTTGCCGACTTTGCGGACCTGGCCCTTCAGTTCGAAATGTTTCATGATGTAAATAAATTAAAATGTGTTACTCAGTCCTTTACAGGACCCCATTGCACCAAAAGCGAGCGCTTTTATACTGCTTTTATTTATGCGGGCGCAAAGATAGGAAAATTATTTTTACCGGACAAGTCCGGTCGCCTGATTCCAAGACAAGGTTTTGTAGAAGTTGTTCAGATACATACCGCTGTCCGCCGCGGGCAGGAACATGGAAAAGCCCGAGAAGACTTTGATCGGGAAACCGCTTGACTGGATGAAATAGGGGGTGGCGTTCTTGTACAGGATCGCTTTCGCGAGGACAGCATTGAGCCGGGAGAGGTCTTGCGGGGAGGCACCGGCCTTGTCCAGGATGTCATACAAGTCGTAATAGTAGTGGTAATCATCCCGGAAGAACGGTTGTACCCGGTTCGGGTCCACGGCCTGGATCCCGCTCCGGTACTGCTCGAAAAGTTCCGCGCAGATTTCGGCCATGGCATCCATCTGCCCGCAGTCTACCAGGGAAATCGTGGCGGACCGGTAGTCCCCTTGCTTGCCGTTGTAATACGTATAGAACGCCTTGCAGACACCTTCCAGGTCCGGCTCGTTTTTCTTCAACAGGTATTCAGCCAGGGTCTTATAATCCAGTCCTTCCGCCAGGATTTCGGCCTGGGAGAAAGCCAGGAGGCCGCATTTGTCTTTCAAGGCGTATGCGACCTCGATGCCTCCCATCAGGCAGGCGTCGAAAATGATATAGTCCAACTTGAACGGAATGGCTTCCGCAAGATCTTCAATGTCAATCTGGTAGGATTCGTCATTATATCGATCTTCGCCGAAGGACTTGACCGCGGGAAGGGAAGGGTCCACCTTTCGGGGAACATAGGGGACCGGCGCATCCTGCGGCCGGAAGGCGGCACGTTTGCGGAGGGACGACCAGGAAAACCCTTCGTCGCCGTCTTCATAATAAAAGGGGTTCTCATAGTATCCCTTGGGGACCCAGCCGGTTCCGTGGGAGGAGAACAGGACCCCGAATTGGCCCGTCGGGAACGCGGCACGGGCATCGCGGAGGACATTGCGGACCGTCGAAGCGGTCGCGGCCCGCGTGTCAGCGGAATAGGTCTGCAACGTATCCTGCAGCACTTCTCCGAACCTCCCCAGGGAAAGCTGGATCAGATGGGATTCGTTTTCCGTCCGGAAACTGCCGTTCTTGGGAAAGCGGCAGTACACGAGGAGGGCGCTGTTGCTGCCTTTCGCCGGGATATAGTGCTCCGTCAAGGTTTTCAGGTTGTTCCGGATGTAGGAATCCAGCGAGTTCATGCCGGCCATGTACATGAGCAGGACTCTCGCGGGTCCGTCATTGCCGAGCCGCTGCCCGTGGGCGGATTCGATGTCTGCGGTGCCGGGATTGCGGATCGGCTCGAAATCCGGGTCTTTGGTGCACGAGGAAAGAAGGGCGCCGGTAAAAACCGCCGCCAGCAAAAAAAGAAGGCCCCGGTGCATCCGGGAAATATGAGCCTGTCCGTCGGGCATGATGCAAATATAATAATCTTTTCGAAGATTCGGTTATTTCTTATCTTTGCAGCAAAAGAATCAACCGATGAAAAAAATCTCGACTATGCTGATGATTGCTGCTTCGGCTGCCGTGGCAGCTTGTTCTCCCGGAAAGGACGCATCCCGGAAACCGGCGGATTTCCACTATCTGGCCGACCAGTTCGCCGACCTGAAAGTCATTCGTTTTCAAGTTCCTGGTTGGGAGGCTCTTACGTTTGAGCAGAAAGCGTATGCCTACCATCTGGCCGAGGCGGCGAAATGGGGGCGCGACATCACCTGGGACCAGTATTTCAAATGGAACCTGCCCATCCGGCATGCCCTGGAGAATATTTTGGAAAACTATCGCGGGGACCGGACTTGTCCCGAGTTCGCCCAGTTCGAGGAATATGCCAAGCGGGTATTCTTCAGCAACGGCATCCATCACCATTATGCGGAGGACAAGTTTTTCCCGGCTTGCCCGCAGGCTTATTTCCAGACCCTGATGGAGGCGGTCGGAGACGGGGAGAAGGCGGCACAGTTGCTGGAGGTCATTTATTCTCCGGATGTCTTCCCCCAGCGGCGTTCTACCTCCAAGGAGGGGGACATCGTAGCCCTGTCCGCCGTCAATTTCTATGAGAATGTCAGCCGGGAAGAAGTCGAGGCCTTTTATGCCGCGCAGGCGGATCCCCGCGATCCGGAACCGATCTCCTATGGATTGAATTCCAAACTGGTGAAGGGGGCGGACGGCGTCATCCGGGAGCAATACTGGCGTGCAGACGGCGTGTACGGGCCGGCGATCCGGAAGATTTGCGCCGAACTGGAGGCCGCCCGTCCTTATGCCGAGAATGAGATCCAGGCGCGGGCGCTGGGGCTCCTGATCGATTATTACAAGACGGGTGACCTGCGTCTGTGGGATGCCTTCAACGTGGAGTGGGTGAAAGATACCCTCGGGCAGGTCGACTTCATCAATGGTTTCATCGAGGACTATGACGACCCGCTCGGGCGGAAAGCGACCTGGGAAGGATATGTGCATATCAAGGATTCCGCCGCGTCGGCGCGGACAGAAATCCTCAGCGCGAATGCCCAGTGGTTCGAGGATCATTCCCCGGTCGATCCCCGTTTCCGCAAGAAGAGCGTGAAGGGTGTTTCCGCCAAAGTGGTCAATGCCGTCACCCTGGCCGGTGCCTGCTATCCTTCTACGCCGATCGGAATCAACCTGCCGAATGCCGACTGGATCCGGAAGGAACACGGCTCCAAATCCGTAACCATCGCGAATATCACGCATTCCTATGATTATGCGGCGGCGGAATCGCCCAAGAGCACGCTGACGGAATTCGCCTGGTCGCAGGAAGAAATCGATGCCTACAAGCAATATGGATCCTATGACGATGAGGTCCATACGGACCTGCACGAATGCCTGGGCCATGCGTCCGGACAATTGCTGCCCGGGGTCCCGTCGACGGCACTGGGCGAGTATCAGTCCGCCCTGGAGGAAGCGCGGGCAGACCTTTTCGGCCTGTATTACATTGCCGACCCCAAGATGGTCGAACTCGGGATCATGCCCAATGCCGAAGCCTATAAACCGCAGTACGACAATTATATCCGGAATGGGCTCTTTGTCCAGTTCACCCGTGTGGAACTGGGACGCCAGAATACGGAGGCCCACATGCAGAACCGCAAACTGATCGCCCAGTGGTGCCTGGAAAAAGGGGCGGAGCAGCATGTAATCGAGCAGAAGGTACGGGACGGCAAAACGTATTTCGTCGTCAACGATTACGAGGCGCTGCGCGGTCTGTTCGCCCGTTTGCTTGCTGAAATCCAGCGGATTAAGTCCGAAGGGGATTATGCGGCGGGGAAAGCGTTGATCGACACGTATGCCGTCGACATCGATCCGGACCTGCATCGGGAAGTGCGCGAGCGGTACGCTGCCCTGGACCTCAAGCCCTACGGCGGTTTCATCAATCCGGAAATTGTTCCTGTCGAAAAGGACGGAAAGACCGTGGATTATGCGTTGGTCTATCCGGACAACTTCCTGAAACAGCAATTGGAATACGGGCGGCGTTACAAGACGCTGTAGCGGCATGGAAGCGCGGCTGCTGAAAGATTACGGTTACTATCTGTCGCTGGAACGGGCGATGTCCCCCCATACGGTGACTTCGTATTGCGGTGACGTGGCTGCTTTTTTTGAAAAGGTGGCGCGTGACCCGCGTGCGGTCCGGACTTCGGATATCGTCGGGTATTTCTCGCAGGTGTCCTTGTCCAAACGGTCACAGGCCCGTTCCATCAGCGCGTTACGTTCCTTTTTCGGCTGGCTCGTGATGGAAGGGGAGCGCAAGGACAATCCTTGCGACGGCATTGAATCGCCGAAACTGGGCCGCTACCTGCCGGCCGTCCTTTCCGTCGGGGAAGTGGAAGCGATCCTGGATTCCGTCGATCTGACGGGGCCGACCGGCCTGCGTGACCGGGCCATCCTGGAGGTCCTGTATGGCCTGGGATTGCGTGTCTCGGAAGCCGCCTCCCTGAAAATATCGGATTTGTATCTGGACGAGGGATTTGTGCGGATTATCGGCAAGGGAAACAAACAGCGGATCGTGCCGATCGGCGAGATGGCGGTCCAGGCGATTGAAGCCTATCTGCCCCGGCGGGTGGAACCGGCGCAGCCTTCTTACGATGACTATTTGTTCCTGAACCGTTTCGGGAAGCCGCTCAGCCGGGTATCCTTGTTCAACCTGGTGAAGAAACAAGCGGTCCTGGCCGGCATCCGGAAAGAAATATCCCCGCACACGTTCCGCCACTCCTTTGCCACGCACCTGATAGAAAACGGGGCGGATTTACGCGTGGTACAGGAAATGCTCGGCCATGAGAGCATCCTCACCACCGAGATTTATACCCATATCGACAGTCAAACCTGGCAGAAAGCGGTCCTGGAGCATCATCCGCGGGGGTGATCCTCTTCCAGGGCGGCGTTATAGCATTGCCGGCAAAGCGGCTCGTAGACATCTTTTTCGCCGAGGACAACCAGTTTCTTGCTGTCGGACAGGCGGTGGGAGTGGTTGGCCAGATTGCCGCAGCGGACGCAGATGGCGTGGACTTTCTGGACATCTTCCGCGATGGCCATCAAGTCCGGCATGGGACCGAACGGTTTACCGAGATAATCCGTGTCCAGTCCGGCGATAATCACCCGTTTCCCGCGGTTGGCCAGGGCCTGTGCAACACCGACGAGGCCATGCCCGAAGAACTGGGCTTCATCGATTCCGACGACCTGTACGTCATCGGCGACTTCCAGCATTTTCGCAGGGTCTTTGACCGGCGAACAAGGGACACTGTGGAGGTCATGCGAGACGACATCCATGTCGGAATACCGGGTGTCCACGGCCGGTTTGAATATTTCAATTTTCTGGTTGGCGAACTGGGCCCGTTTGAGGCGGCGGATCAACTCTTCTGTTTTGCCGGAAAACATCGAACCGCAGATTACTTCGATACAGCCCGCTTTTTTTGTATTTTCTGAAAACATTTCCTTATTTTTGTGGTTGCACAGTTTGCCGCGGATCCCCCGCATGGGGAGGTCTCCGGCCAGTACAAAGATAGACAATTTACAGCCGTATGGGAAAAGAGCAGCAAGTTTTTTTGGACGAAGTTATCAACAGTCTCGCGGCCATGCAGGAGCGTCTTGCAAGGCTGGAGAAAGAAGTAGCCCTGTTGAAGGGAGAAGCCGTTCCGGAACCGGTTCCCTCAGAACCGATCGATTTCGGGCTGGATCCTTTCGACATGTCCGTCACGGAAGAACCGAGGCCCGAACCGGTCCCGGCTCCTGCGCCTGCTGTCAAGCCCGAGCCTG
>CADBPH010000110.1 GCA_902796455.1 uncultured Bacteroidia bacterium | reverse complement strand
ACCTCGCCCTGTCCTTCGACCAGCGGGGTGACCGTGAGCGTGCCGGCGTCGATGTCAGCGGCGACCTTGTAGTCGCGGATGTGGCCGCCTTTGGCGACAGCCTCCATCCAGACGGTCTGCCAGATACCGGAAACAGCAGTGTACCAGATTCTTCCTTTAGAAGTATCGAGCACCTGCTTGCCGCGCGGCTGCATGTCGTTGTCGGTCGCGTCCAGTACTTTGAGCTGCAGGGTGTTGCGTCCTCTTTTCAGATAAGGAGTGATATTGAATTCGAATGCGGTGTAACCGCCCTGGTGCGTTCCGACGCTCTTCCCGTTGACCCAGACCTCACATTTCCAGTCGACGGCTCCGAAATGCAGGATGACGTCTTTTTTCCGGCGCCAGCGGCACGGGACCCGGAACGTGCGGTTGTACCAGAGGGCATCCTCCGCCGTAAGGCGGCCTGCAACGCCGGAAAGCGAAGACTCGAGGGCGAACGGGACCAGGATCTGGCCGTCGGCACCGGGCATGGATTCCGCCCCGGCTTTCGTGATGGCATAGTCCCACAAGCCGTTGAGGGATTTCCAGTCTTTTCTTACCATCTGGGGCCGCGGATACTCGGCATGGACGTTTTTCGGGCTGACTTCCGCTGCCCACCGGGTGCGGATGTGGTCACCGGCGGGAGCCCAGGTCGTTTTTGCAGAAAGGATAAGCGGCAGGCACAAGGCCAGCATGATGCTGAAAACAGGTTTGAGGTTCATGACAGATTATAATTATATGTTTTGTTCCGTTTTCTCAAAGATAGTGCAAATGCCCCGATTTCCCCAATTGTGCAATTGGCTTTTTTTAATAAATTTGTAAAGGACCGAATTCAAATGAATTGGAATATGAAAAAGACGCTCGCTTTTTTGTTGATTGTATGGCTGGCCATCCCGTGCACCGGGGCCGGCGTTACGAAACGTTCCATCTTGATACAGAAGAACTTCGACCTGTGTTTCCAGTTGGGCCAGGATGGAAAAACGGCAGCTGTGGTTGCCTCGGACCCGGCTCTGACGGATTTTGTCCGGAGCAAGCGCGATGCGTTTGAAAAGGCGGCGACGGAAGAGGATGCTGCCCGGGCGGCCCTGTTCACCGAGCAGGAAATCGACCAAATCGGCGGCCGCTTGGCGGAACTCTCCTCCACCCCCGCACTCAAACAGCTCTGCTCGAAGCTTCGGAAAGGAGGGAAGTACGTCATCTTCAATGAATTGCCAGACGGGGAATTCCTGCGGGCGGCCTGGAAACAGGATGCCGGCGGAATCAACCAGATAATCAAGGTGTATGCGCTGAAGGGGAAACCCCACTCGTCCATTGATATTCCGGATCCCAGATTTGAAACCCTGCCGTATTATATCGATGCCCTGGCACGGGTTATCCGTCCGGGTATCCGGGAAAATGTCCTGGCGCTCAGCAGGGACCGTCTGTTTTATGCCCTCCCGATGGAGGTGGCCCTCGCTTACCTGGATATCAATGACCGCTATGAGGCGGCCGATTTTGAGCCGATGGCCAAGGGAATCAATGCCAAGGCCTATGCAAAAGTCCGCAAGACAAAGTGGGAGAAATATCCTTACTCGGCCATTGTTGTGCTGGGCGCAGGACCGAATGACAGGGGACAGGCCATCAATCCGAAAGGCCGTGTCCGCTGTGCCTATGCTGCCGGGTTATACCTGCAGGGACAGGCTCCGTTCCTGATTCTCAGCGGTGGGCGCGCCCATCCGGTCATGACGCCGTATTCGGAAGCGGAAGAGATGAAACGCTATCTGATGGAGGTTTTCGGAATTCCGGAGGAAGCGATTATCGCTGAACCGCATGCCCGGCATACGACGACGAATTTGCGGAATGCCGCGCGGATTATGCTTTCGACCGGGTTCCCGATGGAGAAACCGGCGCTCATGTCTTCAACCCAGGAGCAGTTGGACAGTGTCGAGAAGCCCCGTTTCCAGGACCGTTGCCGCAAAGAAATGCTGGTGGTGCCGTTCCGGCTCGGCCAGCGGCTCAACACCCGCGAACTGGTGTTCTGGCCCCTTTCCATCGCGACGCAAGTCTATCCCATCGATCCACTGGATCCGTAGTTCCGTACTTTTTTGAAAATTCCTGTTCCATGAAAAAAATCTTTCTCATTTTCGCTTCCGTCCTGTTCGTCATCATCTCCTGCGACCGGAAACCGTCTGAACCGGACAATAACTTTTCAGGAATCTGCATTACCGGTGGTTTTACGGACTTGACGGAAATCTCCGCAAATCTTCAAGGCGTGGCGGACCTGCCCTCCGGGGAGTTGGAATCCGTTGAATTGGGATTCGTCTACTCTACGGAAAACAATCCGAGACCGGAGAATGGAACGGCGGTTCCTGGGGAAGGACTGACCGCAAGCGGGCAGTTCAATGCCAATCTCACCGGACTGGTCTCCGGTACAACCTATTACTACTGTGCCTATTTCCGAAAAAACGGGGAGTATGTTTATGGAGGGGCCAAGAGCTTTACGACGAAGGATATACGCGCTTCCGTCGTCACGGGCGACGCCCTCGGCGTCACGTTAACCTCGGCGACCCTGACTT